>CAZBSW010000008.1:0-16129 GCA_964494835.1 uncultured Thermotogae bacterium | reverse complement strand
GCGGAACACGGCGTCGCGCACGCGAAGGATCGGGACCTGCCTACCGGTGCGCATCCACAGGTGGCGGTGGTCCATGAGAAAGCCGGGCGTGTGTTCGGTGAGTTCGATGGGGAATGGCTCTGTCGGTTCATGGACGACGGTTAATTCGCTCACCTGTAATTCGCATTCGCTCGGGGCACGGGGATCTTCGCGAAGCGTGCCGGTGACGATCACGGATGTCTCGCGCTGCAGGCGATCGGCGATGGCGAACAAGTCAGGCGATTCAGGTTCAGTGATGACGCCTTGAATCACGCCCGTTCCGTCGCGCAGTTGGAGGAACATAATCTTTCCGCTCGACCGCTTGTTATACAGCCACCCTCGTATGGTGACGGTTTCTCCAATGTGGCGCGGTGCCTCCTCGATCAGGATCGTATGCATTCCATCTCCTTCGTGTGTCCACTTTCGACTGCAACAGCCAGCCTTCGATCGAAACGCCCTGCTGCCACCGGTGAATGTCCGAGCCATCAGCCAATTCGTGTGCTCATTTGTGACTGAGAGGGTAGAAGCTGCCGGCTAGCTTTGCAAGGGGATCGGTTCTTCCAACTCCTCGATGGGAATGGGTATCTCCTTGATCACGCGATGCTTCCAGTTTCCCGAGAGGAAGAAACCGATTGAAACTACAGAGGTGCCAAAATTGGAGATAAACATCGCCCACCACACCCCATTGGCCCCCATAGCGAGCACGAACCCGAGAAAGTAGACGAGCGGGATTCTTATCACCCACAAACGAAACAGCGAGAAGAACATTGAGTAGACGGTGTGTCCCGATCCCTGATACGTTCCAATGATCACTTGCAGGATCCCCATGAACGGGAAGGCCATCGCCGTGATGGTGAACATCTGCGAGCCGAGGGCGATAACTTCGCTGTCGGTGATGAACATGCGTACGAGCAAGGCACGCAGGAAATAGACCGCAATGCTAGCGGCAAGAAGGAACACCGTGGAGATTCCGATCCCTGCCCATGCCGACTGTTCCGCCCGCCGTTTCTCATCGGCTCCCAGGTTTTGACCGACCATCGTTGCCGTTGCCTGTCCCAGACCCATCGCGGGCATGATTGCGATCGAGACGATACGATTACCGATCCCGAACGCACTCACCACGGCAGTGCCGAAACGGGCAAGTATCCCCGTCATGATGGAAAACCCGAGCGCTGTCCCCGACTGACCGAACGACGCCGGACCGCCGATGGCGAGGATTTGTCGTACTGTATCCCATTGCAAACGCAGGTGCCGGAAGCGGATGTGTATCCCCAGTCTTCCCGAGAATAAGAGATAGAGGCCACACACTGCGATGATTCCGCGTGAGAAGACCGTCGCCACAGCCGCGCCAGAAACGCCCCATGTGGGAAACGGACCCCATCCAAAGATGAGTAGCGGGTCGAGGATGGTGTTCAGCGCAACCGATACACCCATCAGTTTCATCGGGGTAACCGTGTCTCCTACACCGTTTAGAAGGGCGGTGACAACAAACATCCCGAATACAGCGGGGATACCGGCATAGATAATACGCAGATATGATGACGCCGAATCTATCAGATCCGGGCCCGCGCCCATTACGACCATGAGTGGACGTGCGGCGAAGAACCCGGCGACCGCGAGCAAGACGGCGAGCAATCCGGTGAATGTGAACACTTGACCGGCTGCATGGGCCGCCTCTTGGTGGCGATTTGCCCCCGTGTACTGGGCGACGAGTGCGGTTCCGGCGATCGTTATCCCGGCCCCGATTGAGATCATGAAGAAGACTAGAGGCCAAGAAAGCGTGGGAGCAGCGATCGCCACCTTGCCGAGCCTGCCAAGCCACAGCGTATCGACGAGATTGTAGATCGTATGAAAAAGGTTGGACAGCACCACCGGCCACGCCAATAGTAACAGCGTGCGTGCGATCGGCCCACGCGTCAGCTCTCTGGTTCTTTCGGTAACCCGCCTCTCAGCCATGGCCGCATTTTAACCGCTGGTGCCGATGGCGTCCCGCAGCTGAGATTCGTCATTATCTCACAGCGGTGTCGTTGGGATACTTGAGGCCGGTGCCCGTGTTGAACAGGACGACGGTCTCATCGTGTCGGATCAGGCCTTGTACAAGGAGCGTATTCAAGGCGGCGAGAGCTGCGCCTCCCTCTGGGCAAGCAAAGACGCCCTCATTACTTGCCATGTTGTATCGGGCCGCAATCAGCGCTTCGTCGGAAACAGCGATTGCAGTCCCGTCGCTCTCGCGTAGCGCCTGGAGGATGAGAAAGTCTCCGATTGCCTGTGGCACACGCAAGCCGGCGGCGACAGTGAAGGCGCCCTCCCATGGCGAAGCGAAGGTCTCGCCGGCGGCGAACGCGCGTGGTATCGGAGCACACCCCTCCGCCTGTACAGAGACCATGCGCGGTCGCTTGTTCCCAATCCAACCGAGCGATTCCAACTCGGAAAATGCCTTCCACATCCCGATTAGGCCAGTGCCGCCGCCGGTCGGATAGATAACGACATCAGGCAGGCTCCAGCCGAAATTCTCGGCGAGCTCGTAGCCCATCGACTTCTTCCCCTCCAGGCGGTACGGTTCCTTGAGAGTGGATACGTCGAACCATCCGTGGTCGGTCGCGCCTGCTTGTGCACGTTTGCCGCAATCTGTGATCAGGCCGTCGACGAGGGTGACATCAGCGCCGTAGGCCGCACATTCCATTCTGAACGGGAGCGGTACGTCTTTGGGCATGAACACATGCGCCTTCATGCCAGCGTGCGCTGCATATGCAGCCATTGCGCCGGCCGCGTTTCCGGCTGACGGAATGACGACTTCCGTGACGCCGAGCTCACTTGCACGAGATATTGCCATTGCCAGCCCACGCGCCTTGAACGAACCGGTCGGATTACCCGCTTCGTCTTTGATGTACAACCGCGGCATATTGAGCGCCTTTCCGAGGCGACGCGCATGGATGAGCGGCGTGAACCCTTCACCTAAGGAGACGATGTTCTTGTTCTTGTCTACCGGAAGGAGTTCGCGATAACGCCACAGCGTTGGCTCACGCCTCGCAATGTCATCGCGTGAGACGCGGCTAGCCGCACGCGCAAGATCGTAGCAGGCGATGAGGGGGCGGCCGCAGTGCGGACAGACGGTTTGCAGAGTGTCGGCAGGGTATTGTTCGCCGCAGAGGCTACATTCGAGATGGCTAAGGAAATTCACGGTCATGTGCGTTGGTTCTCTAGTACCTGTCTGATGGCTGCGGCCATACCGTCGGCGTCGAGGTTGTAATGGGACAAAAGTGCGTCCGCGGATCCAGACTGGCCAAATCGGTCATGCATCCCCGCACGTATGACACGGGTGGGGAGATTCTCAGAAAGAAGCTCACACACCGCGCTTCCCAAACCGCCGTTCACCTGGTGCTCCTCCGCCGTGATCACCAAGCCGGTCTTCCTTGCCGACCTGACTAGCGTCTCTTCGTCGAGCGGCTTGATCGTAGAGACGTTGACCACCTCCACAGAGATGCCATCCTTGGAAAGCGCATCACGCGCCGTCAGTACGGACGAGACAAGCACACCGCAGGCAAAGACCGAAACGTCGCTTCCCTCGGCCAAGATGTGTGCTCGCCCGAGCTCGAATCGGTAGTCTTCTTCCAGTATGACGGGGAACTTGGCGCGCGCCAGCCGCACATAGACCGGCCCCTCATCATAACCGGCGGCGAAGCGCGTGACAGCAGCCGCCTCCACGGCATCGGCGGGAACGATCACCGTCATGTTAGGGAGCACGCGCATGTTGGCGATGTCTTCCAACATTTGATGACTCGCTCCGTCCTCGCCGACGGTGAGACCGGCATGGGTAGCAACGATGCGTACAGGGACCTTGGGATAGGCTATTACCTGCCTGACCTGCTCCCATGCCTTGCCGGTGGCGAACACGGCGAACGTGGACGCAAATGGGCGATAGCCGCCCATCGCCAGTCCGGCAGCGATTCCCATCATGTCCGCCTCGGCCACGCCGATGTTGAAAAACCTGTCCGGATAAGCCTCGGCGAACAGGTTAGTCTTGGTAGATCCGGCGAGATCAGCGGTGAGGACAACAATGCGGCCATCCTCACTCCCCAATGCAGCGAGCGTCTTTCCATAGGCGGTACGCGTCTGTTCGAAACGATCGAATGTCACTTCTTCATCCCCTCCCAGTCTTTGAGGAATCTCTCGATCCCTACCTCGGTCAAGGGATGATCGAACAGTCTTTTCAGAACGTTATAGGGTACGGTGGCGATGTCAGCGCCGAGGAGAGCCGCGTCGAGCACGTGCCGTGGGTGGCGCACGCTCGCCACGATCACCTCAGTGGTAAAGGCGTATTCGTCGTATATGTCGAGGATCTGCGAGACGAGATCCATTCCGTCGCCTGACACATCGTCGATTCGGCCAACGAACGGGGAGGCGAAGCTTGCACCGCACTTGGCCGCCAGCAACGCCTGCGTCGCCGAGAAGACCAACGTGACGTTTGTACGGATCTCCTCTTGTGACAGCCCCTGCACCGCCTTCATGCCTTCTTCTGTCATCGGGATCTTGATGACGACGTTGTCGTCGATCTTGGCGAGCGAGCGTGCTTGCGTGATCATGCCGGTTGCGTCCAGCGCGGTTGCCTCCGCGCTCACCGGACCATCGACTATGCCGCAGATCTCGGCGATTATCTGCTCAAACGGCCGTTTTTCACGGGCCACGAGCGACGGGTTGGTCGTCACGCCGTCAATGAGCCACGCCATCTCGCGGATCTCGGAGACATTCGCTGTATCAATGAATAATCTCATCCCTCCTCCTTATTCGTGACGCAGTGAGCGTACCTGTTGCAAGTTTATCTGGTCAGCGTCTGCATGGCCATCTATGACCTTCGGTGTTTCTAGAATGAACGGCATATCGCGCAGGGAGGGATGATTAACCACGCGTGAGATTCCCTCAACCCCAATATCGCCGTGGCCGATGTTCTCGTGGCGATCGTGTCGCGAACCGAGCGGGAACTTGGAATCGTTCAGGTGGACCAATTCGAGATGACCGATTCCCACTTCCCGATCGAACTCGACGAGTGTGTCCGCGATTGCATCATCGGTCCGCAGTTCATATCCGGCGGCGAACGCGTGACAGGTGTCGAGACAGATACCGATGCGGCCGGCGACGTCAAGGCCGGCAAGAATCCTCCCCAGTTCAGCAAAGGTCGTTCCCATAGTCGTTCCCGCTCCCGCCGTGTTCTCCAGCAACAGGCGGATATTCGGGTAACGCGCGAATTCGTCCGAGGTGACCACCCGGTTGAGGGCGGTGATGATACGTTCGATCCCCGCCTCGATTCCAGCGTCCTTGTGTGCCCCGAGGTGAGTGACGATGTGGTTGATCCCGAGGAGGCCGGCGCGCCGGACTTCCTCAGTGAGTGACGACACCGAACGTTCAAACAGGTCGTTATCCGGAGTTGCGAGATTGAGAAGATACATGGTGTGGATAACAACATATTCGACCTTAGAGGAAGCAAACCGGGAGCGAAACTCGGCAGCCGCTTCGTCGTCTACGGGCTTCATACGCCATGAGGAGGCGTTGTGCGAGAATATCTGCGTGGCATTTATGCCAAGTGATTCCGCGTCGACAAGCGCCTGAGAGAATCCCTTTCCGATCGATAGATGACAGCCGAGAAGCATCTCTCCCTCCCGCATGATCATACACCACTCGGGCGGCATGGACGACCGACCATCGGCGAGGGCCTTCTTGCAGAGCGGTCGTTGTCTCCCTCGTCCGTCCCTTACGAATACTACCTGAACATTCACATAGACACCTTTTCCAAAGCAGTCACGTTCATGCTCATCCCCTTCTGCCCCGAAGTGTGCGTAATCACTCATTGACAGTCGTGCTTGTAGTATCAAGAACAAGACTTCAACCTATCTGGTGAGTAACTTGATTCTCAACGTGGGATACCACGATTGGTAGAAGATGAAGCGCCGAGAGGAAATTACGGACAGCAACGGCATAGTCACAGTATGTGACTAAGGTTGAAGTGACCGCCTTCCCGCATCCGGTTGGGCAGATGTACTCATAGTCCAGCGCGGATAAGCCACCGCCTCTGGCACTCTAAATACCGCTCGCCACTGCATTGGCGGCGTCGACAAGACCGGCGCCGAACCTGACCGAGTCTCCGAGTTGATTGCTCGTGTTCTCAAGGAGCGTGATCGCCTGCATGCTCGAGATACCGGGATGCGAGGAGAGGATGAGAGCGAGTGTGCCGGTAACATGCGGAGCCGCGAACGATGTGCCGGAACTCGTGCCTACATGACCACCGGGGAAGATGGACGTAACCTTCTCTCCGGGAGCGGCGACGGCGACATCTGTTCCATAGTTGCTGAAACTTGCCAGGTGGTCGGCTTGATCGGTGGCAGAGACAGCGAGGACGGACGGGTACTTGCCTGGGTAGCTCACCTGCGATTTTCCGTCGTTCCCCGCGATCCCCACCACAATTACCCCGTGCTTAGCGGCGCGCCTGAGTGCTTGCTCGAAAACGAGCGGCGGCTTGCCGTTGGCGTAGATGCTCATGTTGATGATGTCAGCGCCGTTGTCAACCGCGTAGGCGATCGCCTTGGCGAATTTGCCCCAGTCTGATCCGTAGAACAGGTTCTTGGAGTCGAGAAGGCGGAGATCCATGATCTGCACGCCGGGGGCAACGCCAGCTGCCTTGTCTTTACCCGGCTGCGCGGCAACGATCCCGGCGACGAACGTGCCGTGCCAGTGGATCTTTGACCCGGTGAGCGAACTGGCGTCGTTGTCGCGGAAGTCCCAGCCGTGCACGTCATCCACATAGCCATTGTGATCGTCATCGATGCCGTTTCCCGCTATCTCGCCGGGATTGATCCAGATCTTCCCTTGTAGTTGGGCGACACTCGTATCGATCCCGGAGTCGATCACCGCTACGATCACGTCATTCGAGCCGGTGGTGTGTGTCCATGCTTCCGGCGCCTGAATCCGTTCGATCCCCCAGGAGAGCGAATTGGCATTGACAGCTCCGATCGATCCGGTCCCTCCTGCCCCCCCGGCAACGGTCGGTCCCTGCGGACCGGGGAGGGAAATGAACAGTGCCAACAAGACGCCCGTTATCGCAATGCATTTCAGGTTTCTTCTGTTTTTCATCTTCGGCAGCCCGGCAGCCCGCTGGGGGTCCGTGGCTTTGCGTCTCCTCCTTGCGAAGGGTTTGCCTTTTCGGATGTATGCTATCCTTTTACAGCATTAACTGGTTCTATCCATCACTATAAATTATACCTCCAGTCGTGCATCGCTAGACAACCGGTGTTGCCCAACGACGAGGAGCGGGATAACCTTCGGCAACGAGGTGATAGGTAGACATGAGGAATGATGTGGTGATAATCGGGGCCGGACCGGGCGGTTACGTGGCGGCGATTCGCATGGCTCAGCTGAGGCTCGGCGTTTCCCTCATCGAACAGGGAGAGCTGGGCGGCGTATGCCTGAATCGCGGATGCATCCCGACCAAGGCCCTCTATTCGGCGACAAAGACTGTGGAGCGTGCCGCTGCCGCTGCCGAGATGGGGATCTCGTTCTCGTCGCCCAAGATCGATCTTCCCGCACTCGCCGCATGGAAGGAAGGGGTCGTTAAGGGGTTGGTGAAGGGAATAATTGCCTTGCTTAAGAAGAATAACGTCACAATTGTGCAGGCGCGGGCGACCGTGGTGGGTGCCGGGAGAGTAAGCCTATCGAACGGCGAAACACTGGAGGGTGAGCGCATCGTCCTGGCCACCGGCTCGTCACCGATAGAGATCCCCGGCTTTGCCTTCTCCGAGCCACGTGTCTGGTCATCGGCTGAAGCCCTGACCATATCTGAGGTGCCGGAGAGATTGCTCGTTATCGGCGGGGGGGTGATCGGCCTGGAACTTGCTACGATCTACCGTCGTTTGGGGAGCGAGGTGACGGTGGTCGAGATGATGCCCGAGATACTGCCCGGCATCGATCTCGACCGTCGCACGATCGCCACACTGAAGCGGGCGCTCAAGGAACAAGGGATCACTGTGGAGACGAACACCACCGCCGAGTCGCTCGACAAAGACGGTGACGCGGCCGTTGTTCATACTACCGCGGGAACGATCCCGGCCGATCGTGTCCTCCTCGCTGTCGGCAGGCGCCCGAATTCAGACGGTATAGGTCTGGAAAATGTGGAAATCAAACCGGACCAACGTGGATTCGTTGCGGTCGACGAGGACCTACAGACCTGCTCACCGGGTATATACGCGATCGGCGACCTCATCCCCGGCCCGATGCTCGCTCACCGGGCCTCGGCCGATGGCGAGCGGCTGGCAGCGTTGTTTGTTGGCGACAATACGTCGCTTAACTATGGAACGATCCCACAGGCGATATTCACCGACCCCGAGATTGCATCGGTCGGAACGTCGGAAGCGCGCGCGAAGGAAGAAGGGATTGATGTTGTCGTCGGACGCTTCCCTTACGCAGCGTTGGGAAAGGCACAGGTGATGAACGAGACGGCCGGCTTCTTTCAGGTGGTTGCCGAGGCGGAGTCGCACAAGCTGATCGGAGCGCAGATCATCGGGGCGGAGGCTTCGAGTCTGATCGCCGAGGCGGCGGTGGCGGTGCAGAATTCGGTTACGTTGGAAGCGATCGCCGACTCCGTGCATGCGCATCCGACTTTACCGGAGGGGTTGAAAGAAGCGGCGGCGGCGGCGCTCGGAAGAGCGATCCATGCGATCAACCAGTAGGGGCGTGCACCCGGGCTACGGCAGAGGATAGAGTAAGTCAATCCACGGCCGGCTCCGCCGCGGCCGATTCTGGTCTACTCCCAGGGCTTGCTACACGTTCACGGGAAGTGTGATTCTCTTCAATGTGCATGATCGCGGGGATGAAGAAGCTTGCGAGTGCGACAGACAGGCACAGAAAACCGGCGATGATGAACCATATCTGAATACCGAGCCGGTCGCTCACCGGTCCTGCGATTGCAAGGCCGAGGGGTGATGATACCGAGACGAGACTTCCCAACAGGGCAAAGACGCGGCCTTGCATGTGCGGGGCGATCGTGGTCTGAAATATCGCCATGATCGGACCATCGGTCATCGGGATCATGAACCCCAAGAAGAACGCGCTTCCAAGAGCGACCGGGAACAGGTACGCGGGCGTGAACCCGAGCACGGCTACTCCCAGTCCGACTCCCCCGAGGCCCATGAGAAGGGTGAATACCTTGCGGCGGAAGCCGCCCCATGCGCTCAGGAGAAGCCCGCCGGTGACCATGCCGATCCCCGCAATCGATTCCAACAGACTCAGTTCTCCAGCCCCGCCGCCGAAGTGGCTCTTGACGAGGAGAGGAAGAAGCGAGAAAGCCGGTGTGAGTGCAATCTTGAAGATGAGGGCGCCGCCGATGAGTGCTACCGCCCCCGGCCAGCCACGCAGGTAGCGGAAACCGTCACGCAAGTCATGCCACACCGACTGCGGTTTTCCCCCTACCGCCTCTGCACGCACCGGCTGCGGAATCGGGATGAACATCAGCGGGACCACCGCAAACAGGGCGGTGCCAACGTCGACCAGCATAACTCCGTGCAGCGGCAACAGGGCGAGGAGGAGCGCACCGAGCGGCGGTCCGACGATCGTGAGCATCCCGTTCATTGTTTGATTCAGTCCGGCGACACGTGTCAGATGTCTTTCGGGAACCATGAGAGAGGTTGAGGCGGCCATCGCCGGCCACTGGAATACGTCTCCGAGTGAACGGGCGAGCATAACGATATACACGTGCCAAACCTGCATCGTCCCCGTCCAGAACATGTATGCCAACCACAGTGATACGAGAGCGATGAAGCTATCGGAAACGAGAAGCACCGAGCGGCGGTTCCAGCGATCGACGAATGTGCCGGCGAGCGGGCCGAGCAGGATCTGAGGGATCAACGCCACCGTCGTCGCGGTGGCAAGCACCGTTGCCGAGCCGGTTGTCGTCGTGAGCCACCACACGAGCGCAAACTGCGCGGCGCGACTGCCGGTGAGTGATAGCTGTTCTCCGATCCAAATCGTAAAGAAACGCGATTTCCAGTTCTTTACCACCTCTACCATTGGGTCTCCTAAGATGGATTACTTGTTTGTATTGTTAGTAGGCGTTATCCCGGCGCCGGTTCACCAAGTCGATGTCACACCTTCGTTTGTTTGTCCACCTTGGCGTCGGGATGGACCCGCAACGACTCGCTGTATTCGACCAGTGCGATATGACAGCCCTGTCCTATCTCGACCTGTTTCCCACGCACCACATCGGCGATCGTGTCTTCCAACCGGATCTCGTCACCCTCGATCTGTCCTGTTCGCAGCTCGGCCATGCCACCGCCGGAGAAGAGCTTGATTAACCCATCCAGCAGGATTCCTTTCTCTTTCCAACTGCCGCGTCCGACCTCGATTCGTTCACCACCGATCTCCTTTGCCTGGCAGCGTCCGCCGATGTGTACTTCGATCTTATCCGCCGAGAGGAGTCCGTCGATCTTGAACCCGCCGGTCGCCTTGAAGATCTCAGCCTCCACATCGCCGCCGACGTGCAGGTCGCCGCTCGTTTTTATGTACTCAGATGAAAGCCCGCCTGAGACCTTGAACGTGCCTGAGCATTTCATCTCCTTCACCTTGGCGCGCCCGTCGACTCGTGCGCTGCCGCTCACGCGCATCTCATCGGAGACAACGTCCTCGGCGAAGACCGCGCTTCCCGAAGCCACGATTTGCGTCGCCTCGGCGCGTCCCTGAACCTTTCCGGCGCCGGATATGCGGAGCTCTTCGGCAATGACGTCGCCCGTAATCTTGCCGGCACCGGAGATCGTTATTCTTGTGTAGGTGCCGCCGCCGATCGTTCCCGCACCCGAAATGCTTGCTGAGTTCCTCTTGTCGTTCATTCTTCCTCCCCACATCGCCGCTGTTTGTCTTCTGTTGTCCGTTGTCCTTTCTCGGAGCTTCGCGCATTTCCTGGAGACCCGTTTCTCTTTGCGAAATCGAGCTTGATCGTCTCGAGCAATCCTTGCAGGTCGACCGATTGCACAACCTCGATTCCTGGGTCGAAGAGCGCTCCCTCCACCGAGATGACGGCCAGGCTGATCTCCGCGGAAATGCCGGCCGCCGTCAGGCGCTTTCGTAGGAGGTAGAGGAATAAGCGCTCGGACCGGACTCTCTCCATCAACCCCATGGTAAACGCGCGGTCGAGTGTCTGCTTAGCGAGGTCTATCTCCTCGGCGCGCGCCGCTTTTTCCAACTTGCTCAACACACCCACACAAAGGGTGTCCGCAAGCGACAGCGTCGGTTCCTCGCCCTGTTGATCGCATTTGATATGACATGCCTTGATCACCTGTTCATCCAGCCAACCCAGGTTCCTCAGGCGCGAGAAGGCGACCTCCAGTTTCTCGTTCACCTGTGAAGTGATCAGATCCGCCAATTCATCAAGTGGGAGGTTTTCCTTCATCTCCTTGATCCGCTCAATGCGGGCGATGATCTTGTCGGCGGGAAAGAACGTCTCTTGTCCGGTGAACGTCGACTGGCGGATGAACCAGCTCTCTGGGATGAGCCCTTTGCGCTTCCAGCGGTAGAGTTGGCCGTAGGAAATTCCGAGTTTCTCCAACACATCCTTCTTCGAGATCAGTCTCTCTTCATGCATCACCGCCTCCCGATGCTGTCGAAACAACACACTGTTATGCGCATCTACTGCACGTACGTGCTTCGTTACGCGGGACATAGCGCTCCCGCGAGCACTTGTCTCCCCTTCTCTGCGCCGCGATCATCTTCAACAACCGCTTATGCTTTAACCTCTTGTCGACTTCTTCTTCTCTCATCTTTGCCAGTTTTTCTAATTCGTATGTCGACTGATACATGTCTTCCACCTCCCGCAGCATCTGCTGCTGTAGGAGTAGTATAACATAACACTGTTACGTTGTCAAGAGACATGTACCTGCCCCTTCGTATCACGTTCCTGTTGCTTGTTTCTTCTATTCTCCTCGCCCTACAACGCTCACACCGTCGACAACTACCGTCGGTACGTAAAGTCCCCCATGCACCCACCTTCTCGTGTTGCTCAGGCCGATCAGGCCGTCCCCTAGCAAGGCGTACACATTCCCGGCGATCATCGTGTTCTTCACTCGTCCGACAACCTTTCCGCTCTCGATCTTGAATCCGACGGCCACATTGTTCGAAAACTCACCGGCAGCGATGTTTCCTTGCCCGAGGCCGAGGACACTCTCCACGAGCAATCCTTCCTCGATCTCTGATATCAGCTGTTCTTCCGGAGTTTCGCCCCCAGCGACGATGACATTATTCACCCCGATTGTAGGAACCCTGCGAAAACCGCCGCCGAACAGGCCCCCTTTGTAGCCGTTCCCGGTAGAACGCACACCGGCAAGAGCGGCCGTCCGCAGGTCGTAGGTGAACGCATTTACGGTTCCGTTTTCGATGAGAGGGGTGGCCGTCGTGGGAGTCCCCTCGTCGTCGAACCCGCCGCTGCGTGGCCCGTGGGAGATGGTTCCGTCGTCGACAAGCGAGAATTGCTCATCGAACGCACGATCTCCGATCCGACCCTTCAGCGGTGAGGTTCCCATGTACACGGATTTCCCGTTGAAGCCAACGATCAGAGGTAGGAGAAGGGTGATCGCCCCGCTTGGCGTGAACGCGACCGGAAGTGCCCGGCTTGGCGCTGGCGCGATCTTCTCACCATATTCGAGGAAGCGTGCGATCCGTGCGAGTATCGGTTCTGACTCAAAGTCGTCGAAACAACGTACATTGGCGCTGTCGGAGAGGATGAAGATGTCCCCCTCACGTGCTTTTGCTACCTCAAGAGAAACCGAGAACAGAGGACGTTCCTCCTCAAGCCGGCATCCGCTCGTGTTCTCGATCGATACGTGATCGACCGATTTGACCACCGACATGTTGATATCAGCATCCGGATCGATCTTGGTCAGACGCGAGATGATATCCTCGCCAAGCGCGACCATCTGTTCTTCGCTGAGTGCGGCGATTGTGGGATCGTATACGTCGACGGCCGTGGGCTCCCCAGTTTCTGGGAAGCGAAAGCCCACCGTATCGCCGAATGCTGACGCAGCGACGGCCGCATCGATCAACGCCTTGTGGTCTTGGACATCGGTTGTGGTGGCGAACCCGAGCTTGCCATCAGCAATTACGCGAAGCGCCATCCCCTCGGTTTCATTGGTCTTGATCGAATCCAGCCTTCCTGACAGAAACTGAACCGGTACCGTGCGCGATCGAGTGCGATAGACCTCGCCCTGCTCAACTCTTGCGGCGAGTTTGTCGATGAGAGCGTTCATCACTTCCCTCCTATCGTTACGTTGCGCGCGCGGATGTGAGGAGCGCCGGTGGTTACTGGAAGGGGATTCTGCTCCCCTTTGCCGCAGCCGCCCGAACTACCTTCGATCTTCAGATCGTCGCCGATCATGTCAATCGCCCGCAGAGTCTCAAACAGATTCCCGGTAAGAACGACGTCCTTTAGGAGATCTCCCACCTCGCCGTTACAGATCTCGTAGGCATATGCTGCGGAGAACGTGAACTGCTCGAAGACCGTCTGTCCACCGTATGCTTTCACCGCATACACGCCGCGGTCTACACCACTGAGCATCTCCTCGAATGTGTCGCTGCCGGCTTCGATATACGTGTTTGTCATGCGAACAATCGGCTCGAACGCATACGACACAGCGCGTGCGTTTCCGGTGAGCGTTGCCCCCATTTTCTTTGCGGTCTGGCGCGAGTGGAGGAGGTTTGTCAGGACTCCGTTCTTGATCAGATAGGTCTTGGCTCGCGCCACTCCCTCATCGTCATAGGGTGTATTCCCGCGCAGGCCCGGGATATATCCGTCATCGACTACGTTCAGGTTGTTCTCTGCAAAGCGGGTGCCGATAGTCATGATCCTCTGCAGCCGCTCGTTCTGATACAGGAAATCGGCCTCGCAGAAGTGGCCGAACGCTTCGTGGATGAACACGCCGGCGAGTTGGGGGTCTAGGATGACTGTATACCTACCTCCTTCTATCGAGCGGGCGGCGACGAGATCGACCGCTCGCTTGGCAACGGCGTATACCTCATCCTCGTGATTGAGCACCGTGTCGAACCCGCCCGCCTCTCCGAACGATTCGAACCCCTGCTGAATGTTTGATGCACCGTCGCTTGCCACAGCGACCAGGAGCAGCGTTACGTCCGGGATTTCCTGTACGATGAATGTTCCCTCCGAATTGGCGTAAGTGACCTCGCGGAAGGAGTCGTTGTAGCGAACGCGCGTAGACACGATGCGTTTGTCGTAGCCCAACAGCATATTATTGTACGACTCCGCCAAGCGCTTCTTCTTCACAAGCGGGACGGCTCGGAAATCGTTCTCTATCTCGGCCCGCACCGTTTGCTGCACCACCGGTGCCTCGGCCAGCTTCACCGGCTCGTCGCGCCGTGCCGCCACCACGCGAGCGGTGCGCGCCGCCTCCGCGACTTTGGCCGGAAGCTGTGCGGGATCGTTGAATACCGCAATCCCCCAACCGCCGTTGCAGAGACAGCGGGCGATTCCTCCCAATTCACTCGACCGTTCCAGGTTTTCCAGCTTGTCCCTCTGAAAGTCCACCTGACTGCGCTCTTCCCGCTCGATGCGGACTTCCGTATAGTCAGCGTCGCTCCCTGCGATCGTCCTTCTTACCAGATCCTCCACGCGTGCGCCTCCTTGTTGTTTCCCGCCAGGGTAGCATTCACCAGACGTGCTTTCAAACGGTCGCTCAGTCGGAATAGTGGCTATGGGAAGCGACAATGCGTTATGTTGACAATACTGCTTTACCTCTAACGCTAAGGGTTCTTCGTCCGCGGACAGACGGTTGGAGAAGATCGGCGAAGTACTGCTATAATGATTCTCTGATGGAGGAAGGACAATGGGCGATCTATTGCAGCTGATTCAGACACGACGTTCCGTGCGGGCATTCACGTCTACGCCGGTAGCACGCGCACAGATTGAGAAGATTCTCGAAGCGGGGCGATTCGCGCCATCTGGCAAGAACACGCAACCGTGGCGCTTCGTAGTTGTGGAGAATGCCGGTACGAGACAGGCGTTGGCCGAGCTCGCGCCCCAGGCCGGGATGATCGCGACCGCGCCGGTGACGCTTGCCGTTCTCCTCGATCGGGCTGCTGGATACGATGAGTTGAAGGATGCTCAAGGGATCGGCGCTGCAATCGAGAACATCCTCCTTGCCGTGCACGCTCTCGGTCTCGGTGCCTGCTGGATGGGCAGGACACGCGATGCGGCGATTGAGCGCGTCATCGGCGCGAGGGGGGATGAGGAACTGATGGCGCTCATTCCGATCGGCCAACCGGCAGACGCTGATGCGAGTCCGACTGAAAAGTCGCGCCTTCCGCTTGATCAATTGGTGCGGTTCGTCTGACATGGTGGGGATGATACGGAACTCAAACAAGGATAACTTCGAATGATCGTGTTTGCTTGGATTGTGCGTGCGCTGTTGCTTGTGCTCCTGCTACCGTTCCTGCTCCCGCTCGGCCTCATCTTCTCCACCGTCTTCCTCTCTCCGCTTGCGTTTGCTCTGTTCATATTGGCGGTCGTGTTGCTCGCACTCGGGATCGTCCTCGGGATCGCCCTCGGCGTGATCGGGAACCTGGTCGATCTATTGATCGTCATTGGACTTATCGGCATCATCTGGCATTGGCCGCGGGGGATCAAAGGGAGATTCTGGGACAAGCTGCGCCTCTCTTATCGCAGGCTGCGAAACACGGTCCACCGCCTGGCGAAGCAATGCACCGCCGCCGATCTCGCCCTGTGCCTGGTTGTAGTGCTGATTGCGATGGTGTTGAGCCTCTCTTCGGGAATCATCCACTTCCTGTTCACGCTCGTCATCATCCTCGCCGTGATCGGCGTTGTGTGGAAGTGGCCGCGAAACCCGCACCTGCACTTCTTCACCAAGCTACGCCTTGCCCTCATCGCCCTGGGCGACGAGCTGCGCGGCCTCTTTCGCTGAATATGGAAGCCGGTCCGAGTCGGAAATGCCAACGGATCGAACCGTTACTCCCGCTGCAGGGCGATCCTGTAAGGGAAGAGTTCGGCGCGCATAACGCCGTCACGCACAGCGGGATCGTTATCCATCACATTGGCGGCTGTCTTGTCTGACTC
>CAZBSW010000007.1:0-16809 GCA_964494835.1 uncultured Thermotogae bacterium | reverse complement strand
CCACCAGAGTATCGGCGAGTGTTGTGTCATTGTTGACAGAAAGGACGCGTGTTCGTAATATTTCGTGCATTCGTGTGAGTAGTAAAGAGCAGGAGGTGCTTTTCCTTCGTGGAAGCTGGAGCAAGACGATTACCAAAGCGTGTTGGAAACGCAATTCATGCCATTGGGAGAAGAAAGCGAGCGACTGCGCGCGTCTATCTATCCGAGGGCGCAGGAATTATGCAGATCAACGGCCGGTCGGCCGAGGATTACTTCTCTTCCTTCTTGAACGCATCCGAGCATCTTGAAAAGACTCTGAAGCAGCCTTTCTATACGACTGGAACCGTGGGAAAATTCGATGTCAAGGCACGTGTCGCCGGTGGAGGATTCACCGGTCAGTTGGAGGCGGTCCGCCTCGGCATCGCACGTGCGCTCGTTGGCGTCACCGAAGAGTACAAGCTCCCACTCAAGAAAGCCGGTCTCCTGTCCCGAGATTCACGCGAAGTGGAACGGAAGAAGTACGGCAGACGCAAGGCGCGCAAGAGCGAGCAGTACTCCAAGCGTTAGATAGGAGATTTTCGTGAAAAAGGACATCCATCCAAAGATGAAGCACGCCGTGATCAAGTGCGGATGTGGAGCGGAGTTCGAGACTCTTTCGACAGTGGAAGACATGCACGTCGACATCTGCTCGAAGTGCCACCCATTCTTCACCGGCGAAGAGCGACTCCTCGACACAGAAGGGCGTGTGGAGAGGTTCCAGCGTAAGTATAGGAACAAAGCAGAGTAGGTATGCCGCCGGTAGGTGGACAGGCACTGATCGAAGGTGTAATGATGCAGAACGGCGCCCGCCTAGCGGTCGCCCGTCGGGGTTCTTCTGACAAACAGGTCGTTGTGCGACGACTCCCCGTCCGCAAGCGGTTCCGCCGCCTTCAGGACGTTCCGTTTGTTCGAGGCCTGTTTCGCCTGTATGACATGCTATCACTCGGGATACGTGCGTTGAACATGTCCGCACGGATTGCATTTCCCGAACAGGAAGAAGAACTAACCAAGGGTTGGGGATTGATTACGTTCGCCGTAGCGATTGTGATCGCGGTGGGCGCGTTCGTCGTGTTACCTCTCTACATCGTCAATAGTGTCCCGACACTTCGCGCCGGTAACTCGGTTCTGTTCAATCTTGTGGAGGGTTGCATCCGTATCACTTTCTTCTTGCTGTATCTGTTTGTCATCTCGCTCATGCAAGACATCCACCGTGTCTTCCAGTATCACGGCGCGGAACATAAGACAGTGTATACATACGAAGCGGGAGAAGATCTGACAGTGGAGAACGCACGTAAATATTCCACACTCCACCCGCGCTGCGGCACCGCCTTCTTGATGATCGTCCTTGTCATTTCGATCCTCGTCTTCTCGCTCGCGGGGAACCCTACTTTGTGGATCAAGCTACTCTCCCGCCTGTTACTGCTGCCGGTAGTAGCCGGCGTCTCTTACGAGGTGCTACAGTTCAGTGGCAGGAACCACAAGCAACTGTGGGTGAGGCTACTCGCTCAGCCTGGACTATGGTTGCAGCGATTGACCACAGCTGAACCAACGGATGACATGATCGAAGTGGCGATCGCATCGCTCAAGAACGTAACGGAAACTCCCGCTCCGTCGGCAAGCGCAGACCTTGCGGTGGCGGGGACTGAGAGCACGCAGCCACAGGACAGCGGACTATAGGCTAGGAGAATGTGAATTTAGAGAGTCCGCAACGACGCTTGAGCTCCTCCACATACCGGTAGGGAAGCCTCACCTTTCCCAGTGCCTCCTTCACCGACGCCGGACCATGGTCGTCAGATCCACCGGTGAGAAGGAATCCCCCTTCTTCCGCGAGCGATCGCAAAACCTCAGGATGGATGTACAGCCGCTTGTCATCGGCAATGTACGGATAGAACACTTCGATCCCGTCCACGTTCGCGGCGCGAAGCACAGCGAAAAAGGCTGACCAGTCGTCGATGGGGAGGAAACACGGGTGGGGAACGGAGGTGACACCACCGGCGGCGTGAATCGCGTCCGTTGCTTCTCGGAACCCCGGCCTGTCTAGTGAGACATAGCACGTCCCCCCGCTTCCGATCAGCCGGTCGAACGCGTCGCGCATCGTTTCCGCCGCCCCTTTCTCTACCAACACCTGCGCCAGATGAGGACGCCCGATGCTCACATGCGCCAGTTTTTCCACCTCGTCGAGAGATATGTCGATGTGAAGATGGTCGCAGCATTTCCTCACCATTTTCGCCATCCGTTCCTCGCGTGCTTGACGCATGAATGCAAACATCTCCCGCATCGGCGCACAGAGCGGATCGACGAAGTAGCCGAGGATCTCCCCAGCAATTCCGTCGAAATCGACCTTCAGCTCAACGCCGGTGATCACTTCCATCCCGACAATATCGGTGACTCGCGCACACAGTTCTTGAGAGATTGTGTCATGATCGGTGATCGCGATCGCCGACAGCCCGCACGCCTTCGCACGCTGCACAAGGGTGGCGATCTCCTGCGTTCCGTCAGATGCGATCGTGTGCAAATGCAGATCGGCGTAGCCGTTGTTCACAGGAACTTCTCCTTTATCACGTTCACGATCCGTACAGCAGCTGCGCCGTCTCCGTAAGGATTCTCAGCGCTCTTCATCATGCGGTACACCGCCTGATCGCGCAACAAGAGTTCGGTGGTGGCAACGATCGCATCGGCATCTCTTCCAACAATCCGCGCCGCCCCCGTGTTCACCCCCTCCATCCGTTCCGTCTTGTCGCGCAGAACGAGGAGCGGGACATGTAGAGCGGCGGCGGCCTCCTGCACCCCGCCGGAGTCGGTGAGAATCAAACTTGCGCCCGCCATCAGGTGTACAAATGAGACATAGTCCACGGGATCGAGAAGGACGATCCGCCGGTGTCCGCCGAGGGCGCGATGAATGGGGTCCTTGACATGAGGATTGGGATGAACAGGCAATACGATTGTCACATCTTCGTTCCTATCCGCGATGCGCACCAAGGCAGCGCACACGCGCTGGAGAGCATCCCCGAAGTTCTCTCGCCGATGCAGGGTGACAAGCACGACATGCCCTGGGAAGGCAAACTCCTCTTGCGGGCGTAACGTCTCACGTGCGAGATAGAGGGTGTCGATCTCCGTGTTGCCGGTGACGAATATGCCCGCTTCGTCTATTCCCTCGGCGATTAGATTGGAGCGTGCACGCATGGTTGGGGCGAAATGCACGTCGGAAAGCTGATCGACAAGGCGTCGATTCATCTCCTCAGGAAAGGGTGCGGACTTGTCGTTGGTGCGTAGACCCGCTTCTACATGGGCGACGGGGACGCGCGCATAGAACGCAGCGAGGGCACCGGCAAATGTGGTGTGGGCGTCTCCTTGAACGATAACCAATTCCGGACGAACCTCGCTCAGCACCGGTTCGATACGCGCGATGGTCGCCTGCGTGATGTGAAACAGGCTTTGGTCTTGAACCATCACATCGAGATCGTAGTCGGGAGCGACCGAAAGCGCCGCCAGGGTCTGATCCAGGAGATCGCGATGCTGAGCGGTTACGCATACTGTCGTCTCGAACTCGGCGAGACCCTTGAGCCGTACAAGCACCGGATAGAGCTTTATCGCCTCCGGCCGAGTGCCGAATATGAGAAGGATCCTCATCACCCGCGAGGTCATGACATCACCATATCCGTAGCCCCTTCTAGAACACTACAAAAGCGTGCAACGCCTGTTTGCCCTTGGTTGCCACGAACAACGGTAATCATCAGTCCTGCCCGTCTACGCGCCTGGCTGACAAAGAGGCACGACCGGGCATATCGGATCTGTTGGGCAATGATTGCTCGCACAAGGCACCTCTCCTGAACCAAAACCTAAGTCTACCACAAGAACGTATTCCGAAACGCGCCCCCTCAAGCCGACAGCGACTCATTTTAGTAGAACTGCAAAGAATCTTCATTCCTATCTCAGCCGTCAGCTTCCGGTCATCAGCCATTGCCCTCCATCATTACTCGTCATACATTACTCACCGCTTTGTTCCTCTTGCTTAGAATGCTCTCAATTTATTCAACAAAGCAGTGGAGATAGTTGGCGTTGGATCGGAGGAAAGAATCTCAGTCACTCTCTTGCCCATTCTTTCTAGCAACGTCTCACTTGGCTTTCCTTCGGTGATCGTTTGCCTGTCGATAAAGGAGGGCGGCAGGTAGAGAGCGTGGCGAAAGTTCTTCGCAGTGTGATGGTGCTTAAGGTAGATAGTGGGTCCCTTCCCTCTAATGCTGGCACGCGCGACATCATCGATCACCTGAAGTCCAAGGTTCTCTTCTGTCATTTGCAGCGGCCTCCACATGTGGCGAGCACGGGCGATCATCTCATCGTTCAGAATCAAGAAACGTGCATCATACAGGGATCCATAGGCAAGAAAACCAACATCATGTACCACGGTTGCCCCTGATTGTAGTGCTAGGAGGATCGATTGAAACGCTTCTTCACCAGCCTGAGCATCAACCTGCTGAGCATCGGTACATCCTGCCCCTCCCCACGAAGGCAGATTATAGAATCGGCCCATATCGGCATAGGCAGCGGTTGAGGTAGCACACTCCGGCGACCCATAGCATACGATGGATGTGCGCATATCAGTCGCCCACGAGTTTGCTCCGAATATGAAGTAGGCTCCAGGGTGCTTAAGCTGCAGTATGACCAACGCGGCCAGTGACTCTGCTGTCCCCTGTACGAGAGCCCCCTCCATTGTCACCGGGCCTCCTCCTCCGAGGTTGGAGCTAGTCACACCCATGGTGGGGATCCCCTTCTCTCCACAGAACCACAGGCGATCAACTACGTGCTCCTCGTACTTAAAGGGAGATTCGGGTTGAATGTAAGTAATGAAGAATGGTCTTTCCCTGAAGGCATCTGCGCTTCCCGCGACCAGCGTCGCCATCTCATAAGGGATCTCAAGATCGGCTAAACAGGTCGATGTGGCGACGATAGGTTTCGAAGAGTGGATCAGCATCTCACGGAAGACCGCCGGATAGATCCTGGTCTCTTCGACATCCTCCGGCAATCCCATAGACATCACAAAGTCGAATCCAGGCAGTGTCTCAAGAACCCTAATGTTGTCGATAACATCTTGCAGGCGGGCTCGCCGTACCTCGTCTGTCTCGCGATCCGTAATGTAGAGTGAATCTGACCCAGCCCCAAAGTAGACTCGACCAATCTCTAAGGGAAATTCATTATCTTGCGTCTGGTCATACCACGGAATGCGGGATGGAGCTTTGGCGATTGCATCTTCCACCATCGATGCGGGAAGTAGTATCCTGCCCTCTTCATCCTCCGTCGCGCCCGCCGCCTTAAGGAGCCGCCGTGCCTCATCATGAGGGAGGTGAATCCCCGTCTCCGATAACACCCTAAGCACCGCTTTGTGCATCTGCTTCACTTGGTCTTTCGTCAACAGACCGATCGATGAGAATTCTTTCATCAGTATCACCTTTCTTCCTTAAGTAGTCTCAACCCGTTGACAGAGTCCTACTGCGTGCCGCCAAGTTGGTTTCGAACAACCCGCGAAGCGCTGTAGTCGCCATCTTGGTCCCCAGATTTTGTATCCCACGAAGTATCATAGGTAGGCATTCAGCTCCCAGTCGTACTAACACACTATGAGGCCTAAGCTCCCTCATAGGTACGTCGGCCAACTGTGAAGCCAGGAACGTCTGTTGGAAACTGCATGTACAAGACAAATTTGTGGGCAAAGCTCTTAATAATGGATAGTTCAAGATATTGTGTATGTTCAACCAATTGAAGCAATCGCCCGGTTGCTTTGCGATCGCACAGTGTAAGTTTCGCTCCTTGCCCAGCACTATTTCCTAAGGAGACGATCCTATCCATCTCAATCGGCGGAAGCAGGCCGGTGCGCACCAGGCTCGATGGGGAAAGCGAAGACCCGAAGGCCCCTCCCACAAGGATGCGTTCGATATCATCCGATTCGATCCGCGCATGTTCCAACATGACCTCGATTCCAGCTCTTATCGCCCCTTTGGCAAGCTGAAACTCGCGGATGTCCTTTTGGGTAAGATATACCCCATCAGAGAGGAGAAATCTCGCCTTTGTCCCCTCTCCTTCAATTCGTGATGAGAGACGGTGGTCGGTTCTGCAGAGTCGCCCTGAGCCGTCGATCAACCCGGTTTCTCGAAGTGCAGCCACTGCATCGAGTAACCCCGAGCCACAGATCCCCTGCGCTTTCTTCCCACCGATTACCGAACAAGAAAGGCCGTCATCTTCGATGGTCACACGATGGATTGCCCCGTCAAGTGCGCTCATTCCCTGAGCAATGGAGGCTCCTTCGAAGGCAGGCCCGGCCGCTGTGGAACAGGCAAACATCATACTGCCGACCGCCAGGACAACCTCGCCGTTGGTTCCGATGTCTAAGAACAGCTCAACCTTATCTTTGGTTCCCATACCTGCGTATAGGATGCCTGCAAAGACATCCGATCCCACATATGCTGAAACAGCGGGCAAGGTCTCGACTTTGGCAAACGGAGATACAGCCAAGCCGACTTCTTCGGCCCTAGCCGCTAGACCGTTCTGGATAACGGGAACATAAGGACTATGATCGATAGCCGAAGGGTCAATGCCGAAGAACAGGTGAATCATGGTGGGGTTTCCAACAACCGTAACCTTATAGATGACGTCTCTTTCTATCCCCGCTTCCCGGGCCATACTGGTGACGAGCTTGTTTAGCGCATCTACTACTAGTTTTCTGAGCGCTTCCGTACCCCTCTTATGTCTGTGAACGTACGCAATTCGGGATATCACGTCGGCACCGAAAGTTCCCTGCGGATTGTTGCCTGCGGCAACGGCCAGTTGCCGCCCACATGCAAGATCGAACAGGTAGCAAGCGAGGGTAGTTGTTCCTATGTCAATCGCCACTCCATAGATCTTGTGTGAGTGACCGCTCGGTAGGAAATCGAGAATCTCGTTCTCCGCCTTGACCACCGTTAGGGAGAATTCATTCTCACGCAGGACGGAGGGAAGCCTCCTCAAGACCGATAGGGGGACCGTAAACTCCTGCCCCAACCTTTCCCGCAATCGGAGCAGATCCGCTCGCTGATCATCCATTCCCGGCGGCGATAGCTGGAGAAAGCAAGCATCTATCCCAGGGTCGATCTCTCCCCATTCCAGATCGCTGTCTGCCTGTGCCTTTGTGTCTAACTCTCCAACCTGTGTCGCACGGCGGATCGTTGTTTCGCCCTCCACTTTGTGGAGACAAGATAACCGCCAGCCTTCCTCGATTTCCTGCGAGTTGAGGAATTGCCGATCTCCATCAGTGGGAGGGGGAACACTCTGCTCGAATCTAACCCTGCACTGTCCGCAGGTCCCTGCACCGTCACAAGGGCTTGGGATATTCAATCCGTTATTGTGGAGGGCGACAAGGAGGTTAACCCCTACCTGAAGAAGAATCTCCCTTCTCTCAGGCAGAACGGTAATTCTGACCGCCTCCGGAACGTCTTCATCCATCATTTCAATCTACCCTACTAGATGCTTCGCCGCGCAGTTCCGAATTCATCCCTGGATTTGGGCGGGTTACTGCAGATGATACTGGGAAATTGTGAGATGGGAAGATCTAATGATCGAGAGATTGAGATGTTGAATCGCTCAATCCTTGAGTAACTCAATGGCTAATCCCTTCCTTTGCGTGCTCGGTAACGAAAGGTTTTGGTTTATGAGCGGAAGGCATTTGTATTGCGTTCTCGTTCATAAGAGACTTTTCGCTAGCTTAGTTGCACTGGCTGCATCTGAGGCGTAACCATCAGCACCGATCTTATCAGCGTATCCCTGGGTAACCGGTGCTCCCCCAACTATCACCTTTACCCGATCACGAAGACCGGCTCGTTGAAGCGCATCGATGACATCCGGCATGTGGATCATCGTCGTCGTCAACAACGCGGACATTCCGATGATATCAGGCTCGTGTTCCTTCACTGCATTGAGGAAGTCCTCCGGCGTTACCTCCACCCCGAGATTTACGACCTCGAACCCCGCCCCTTCAAGCATCATCGCCACAAGATCCTTCCCGATATCATGCAAGTCCCCCTCGACGGTACCGATTACGACCTTCCCACGTGCCTTCACCCCCGCCTCGGCCAACACCGGCTTCAAGACCACCATCGCGCATTTCATCGCCTCGGCCGAGATCAGCATCTCCGGGACATAGCGGTCCCCTCTCTCGTACTCCGCTCCAACTATGTCCATCGCCGCAGTAAGTGCGCTATCGAGAATCAGAGACGCCTCTATTCCCTGTGCTAGAGCCTCCTTGGTCAGTTCCGCCGCTCTTTCTGTCTCCCCGTCTAGCACGGCCTGCTTAACCTTGTCCAGCATTTAGCCTCCCTTTCTTGCCTTCTGTTTTCTGATATACTGCATGCAGTAGTTGTCGAGTCCTAATAGCGCTTGTGTCGCATAGACAGTATCCATCATTCTCTTGTCGGTCACGTCCATGATCGCCCCATCCAGTCCGGCTTCCATCAACATCGCGAGGAAGGTCCGGTTGAGCAGATGCCGATTGGGCAATCCAAAAGAGACATTACTAACCGCTATGAACGTCTTAACCCCAAGCTCTTGCTTGGTCCGCCGGATTGCCTGGAGTACCTGAGTTCCTTGTTCAGGTCCGCTTCCGACGGACATGCAGATCATGTCAACATAGAGACGCTCGCGATTAACTCCCGCGCGATCACACTTTTCCAGAAGTGCACGGGTTTCCTCCAGGCGATCATCAGCTGTTTTCGGCATCCCATGCTCTCCCATCGCTAGGCCGATCACCTCGGCTCCGCTATCCGCAGCAAGTTGTAGCAACCGCGCGTTCTTCTTCTCGTTGCTGATGGAGTTTATCACAGGCAGATTCGAACAAGCTTTAAGTCCGGCCTCCATGGCATCGGGATTGGAAGTGTCAATGGCTAGGTGTACGTTGTCTTTGTCAAGCTCGTCCTCTACAACGCCAATCAACCACCGAAGGTCGTTAACCTCGTCCTCCATCGATTGTCCAGCGTTTAGGTCGATCACATCCGCGCCTGCTTCCACCTGTGCACGGGCTAACCGGCGAATGAGGGTTTCGTCCTTTCCTTGAAGTGCTTTCGCAATCTCACTACGGGTTGAGTTGATCAATTCCCCGATTATCAAAAACATGCATCCTCCTCTGTTATCTCGTGACCCTCTTTGGCGCCACTATGTCGAACCGAGCACGGATTTGCTCATCGACCTCCGGAGATATCAGGGCGGGGCGCTCCATTATGAGGATCTCGCGCACAATCTCCTTGGCTCGCTCACGTGCATCCAGCCCGCCAGCCTGTTCCCAGGATGTACGAGAGCTCCTGTCGGCAGTTGCCGGCAGATAGTATTCATCCCCTCTGATATGATCCAACGTGTGGCGCTCAGTAAGGTAGTTTCCACCTGGACCCACCCGCTCAATGACCTCACTTGCCAATGTGTCCTCATCTACTCTAATACCTCGCAGCGCTCGCAACGCCATTCCGTTGATGTCGTTGTCGATGACGAATTGTTCGTAAGCAACCGTCAGCATCGATTCTAGCATCCCGGCCGAATGATGAATATAGTTTCCTCCTGCCATGCTCACCAGGATGATGTTGGTAGCCTTCTCATACCCGGCTTGAATGTCTGGAAGCTTGGAATCGGTCAGTCCCGCGTCAGAGTAGGTCGGCACATCGATTAACCCTCCCAACTGCACACATGCTACGTTGAGCAAGGCTGTCTCCACGGCTCCTCCAAGGTAGCTCATAGTTCGCATATCCGCTACCGCCGGGACCGGCCCGTAAAGGACCGGCGCACCCGCTCGGATGGCCTGCGTCAAAACTATCCCAAACAGCTCCTCCGCGTGTACCTGCACCAACAGTCCCGCCAGCGTGGCCGGAGCCGTGGACCCGGTGACTGGAGCAGAGGAAAGAGCGACTGGGATGCCGCTCTCGACTACTGTCAGCAGCACTTCAGCCGATTTCGTATCCAGTTTCAATGGACTGATCATCCACGAGGTGACAAATGAGATAATCGGCCTACGCCGGAGTGCCTCCTCTCCGCCAGCGACCATCTCCGCAAGCTCGATCACTGCTCGCGCTGTCTCTGGGGAGCCAACAGAGGCCATCACATTCTTATTCGTGTTTGCTAAACATGTGTAGAACTTATTGATATCGAGTATCTCTGGTGGTACATCTCTGGCTACCACCGGACGCAACAGGAAGTGAATGTTCTTCAGGTTCTCCACCAACCAGGCGATATCCCCCAGATCAGCTAACATCGGATCCCGCAACTCACCGCTATCCAGGTCCAGGATATTGACCGCAGCACCACCGGTGCCGAGGTGAACTCTCCGCTCTCCCAGATCGAGAGAGGGGGACTTTCCACGGCCGTACAAGATCACTCGATTAGGCACCTTCTCTAGTGCCTCCGCCACAACCTCAGAGGGGATCGTTACCCGCCCACCCTTTTCTACCCAGCCGCCTGCATCGGATAAGATCGAAAGAAACGGTTCGCTACCTACTTGGACGCCAGCACGCGTGAGCACAGTCAGCGCAGCTTGATGAATCTGCGACAGATCCTGTCCGGAGAGAACCCGATACATACCGCCATTTACATGCCGCATCTATCTGTTGCCCTCCTTTTTGAAACAAGCCTTCCTAATATTGGCATTGGGAAATACTCCCTTCTGAGGTTCCAAAAACAACCCCTTGAGTTCTGCAACAGAAAGAGCAGCTCCACGAAAGAGGAACAGCGTCGCTTGCTCGGCAAGGACCCAGTGAACAAGCCATATTTCCGGGGTAAGCTCTTACTCGTAACGGAGCAAAGAACGTTCAAACTACAAATCATAGGTCGTAATAGAGCGGAAATTCGTAGGGATGGGGTCGCTTACGAAGCTCCCTCTCCTCCTCCCTCTTTACCGTAATCCAGTTGGCTATCTGATCTTCGCTGAACACCTCGCCCGTGGTCAGGTAATCGTGATCCTCTTCTAAAGCACAGAGCGCTTCACTGAGATCCTTGGGGGCCTGTGCGATCTTTTTCCCCTCTTCGGCAGACAGGTTATACAGGTCCTGGTTGTAGGGCCCGAGGCCAAGGGCTTTAGCGTTCAAATTGCGCTTGATTCCGTCGATACCCGCCATCAACATCCCAGCATAAGCGAGATACGGGTTGCAAGTCGCATCGACCGTCCGCAGCTCGATCCGCCGCTCAGCAGGTGTAGCATAGCCCGGGATACGAATCGCCGCGGAGCGATTCGCTTCTCCAAAAGCAAGCGAGACTGGCGCCTCATACCCGGGGATAAGGCGGCAGTAGGAGTTCGTTGAAGGGTTGGTCAACCCGAACAGGCTTCGTCCGTGAGATAGAATCCCCCCAACATAGCAAAGCCCAAGCTCTGAGAGCTCCCCTTTGTTCTCAAACAGACTCTTCCCACCGCTCGCCAGGTACTGGTGAATGTGCATTCCGTTGCCGTTTTCATCAAAGATCGGCTTTGGCATGAAAGTAGCACTCAGTCCGACTTCCGCTGAGATATTGCGTACGATGTTCTTGATAACAAGCGTAGTATCAGCCATCTTTAAAGGCCTGTCAAACCCCAGTTCGATCTCCAGTTGCCCTAAGGGGCCAACCTCGTGATGATGGTACTTCACAAGGATCCCCTTTTCCTCTAATCGTCTACAGATATCGTTTCTCAGTGTGAAGAGCTGATCTTCCGGCGGTGAAATATGATAAAAGGAATGCTCGGTATGTCCATTTAAGGGAATAATCGAGTAGTAGCTCTTGATATTCCCACTGCGATACTTAGCCCGAGAGAAGACGTAGAATTCAAACTCCGGACTCATCATCGCGGTTTCGGCAATACCATCAGCAATCAGATATTCTTCAGCTCTCTTGATGATTCCCCGCGGATCCCCATTGAAAGGCTCTCTTCCCCTTGCCAGATAGATGTCGCTAATGACGGAGAGTACCTTCTCCCCGCTGTAGTAGTCGATGGTGGCCGTATCAAGGTCCGGGAGCAGTACCATATCGCTTCCCTCTACACTCGCGTAGCCGAGATTCGAACCGTCAAAGGCAATGCCGTTTTCGACCAGATAAGGGGTGAATCGACCGGCCGGTATCGTGATATGTCGCCATCGTCCGATAAGGTCGACAACTCTAAAATCGACAAATTCTATCCGTTCTTTGGCGATCAACTCTTTTAACGAATCGCACGTAACCACTCTTTGCCTCCTTAGCCAAAAGGGCGCGCGCGGCGCAAATCACTACCGCAAGGCTCAATCTGTAAGAAACTCAACAGCCCCGTCTGCGAGGCCCTTTCGCCCACAAAGCGAGCCATAGACCGGCTCTTATCACACCGAACCCTTCAGATTACTCTGCAAATCTGCATTCCTCATTCCACCGCAACAAAACTTTCATCATTCTCCAGATCTGAATCTTTTCTTACGCAAAGTACCCCACCTACACACTAATGTCAAGTGTCCAGTAACTATGAGCATCTGCCCGCCACCTGGAAGCAATGGAGGCGTTTCATTTCGGCACTTTACCCCCCATCCTTGAACCAGATGGCCCTTTTCCCGCACACGTCGAGTATGTGGAGAGGATATGAGAGTGAAATCGTGCACCAATCTAGATGCCTGGAATTGTTGAGCGAGCTTTTGCTTGGGGATGGTCCAGTAGCGGCATCAGAGCTACCCTGCGCTGGTGGGTCATTCCTACACTGGCGATGGCATCAAGAGTCACTGACAGGTCGTGTGATAGCAACAAATATGGAGCATCAGGTTGCGAGCGTATGGACGACCAAGGCTTGGTCTGTTGTGCCGGAAAGTGTTTGGGGCGGCAGGCCCACTGCACATCGCTGACTGAGTTGGCCCTTGGCAGATAAGCTACCCAGAGAGTAGAATGGCATTATGGCAAAGAGACAGAAAGATGTTCTGGCATTGATTAAGTCGACGCGTCTTTCGGACAAAAAGAAGCAGGTTGCGAAGTATATCGTAGATAACTACAGTGAAGTGGCTTTTCTTACAGCCGCAGAACTAGCCAATCGGTCTTCTGTCAGCGAGCCCACGGTGATTAGACTCGCCATTGATCTCGGCTACGCAGGCTTCCCAGAGATGAGAAGCGCCTTACAGGACAAGGTACAGGGCAAGCTTACCACTCTCAGCCGCCTCAGAGAGAGCCATCGCCTCAAGGCAAGCAAGAACCCCGCCGTCAAGTCCCTGGTTACCGACATCAAGAACTTGGAGAATACCCTGCACAATATCAATATCCGAAGACTGAACCGCGTGGTCAAGCGGATTATGCAGGCGGATAAGGTAATCATTATTGGGTATAAGATGTCAAGCTGCCTGGCGCAATTCTTTCAGATGGCCCTCAAGAAGTCAATCGACAACGTCGTCGCCGTTACGACAACGCCTGGGCTGTTTCAGGAAGAATTGGTATTCACGACAGAACGATCGGTGGTTATTGCGATTTCCTTTCCTCGTTACACCACGGCCGGTGTCCGGGACTTCCGTATCGCACAACAAAAGGGTGTTACAACCATAGCCATCACCGACTCAGATCTCTCCCCCCTGGTCGATTATGCCACTGATTATCTATTGGCCAGGTTTGATTCTGTGTCGTATGTCGATTCGTTCGCCGGGGCAATGTCCCTGCTATGCGCGATCGCCACGGGGGTCAGCATCAAGTCAGAAGTCGAAACGATCCCTCGACTGGAAGAGCTGGAAGAGCTGTGGGAAGAAAGTGAAGTCTTTTTCTAGAGTTTCCCTTGATCGATCACCCCCCTATGAGGTAGGATCCCTTTCATAATGGTAAACTTTGCATCAACCATTTCTTCAATGGAAACTAATGCAGAAGGGGATGACTATGACGACGAGTGAGCCTGACTGCAAGAGTGTATTCCAGCAGCTCGAAGAACACGATGTCAGATTCATCAACATCCTGTTTACCGATATATTGGGCGAACTAAAGAGTGTCGAGATTCCTGTTGCGAAGTTCGAAAATACGCTTCGGGGTGGTATCAGCTTCGACGGTTCCTCAATACGAGGTTATGCCGATATCGCTAATGCGGACATGTACTTAAAGCCTGATCTTGCTACCTTCAAGATCTATCCGTGGCCGACAGTCATCAATCCTCAAGGGGGAGAATACCGCACCGCCAGCGTTATCGCTGATCCGTACACCACCGAGGGCCCCCCTTTTAGCCACAGTCCTCGCTACATCTTGAAACGCTTCCTACATGAAACCGCCAAGCGAGGGTTCACGTTCTTCATAGCTGTTGAGCCTGAATTCTTCCTGTTTCCCCAAGGAAAGGTGCCAAGAGACCGCAGCGAAGTTACCAGTCGCGCGGGCTACTTTGCCATCGTTCCTGGTGATATAGAAGAGGCGGTGCGCAAGGAGATCGTTGCCAGCCTCACCAAAATGGGAATCAAAATCGAAAAGTCTCACCACGAGATCGAACCGCACATTAACGAGATCTCGTTTGAATACGCCCATCCAGTGACAACTGCCGACCATCTCATGATTGTCAAGTTCGCCATCAAGAGCGTCGCCGCCCAACACGGGTTTAGAGCTGTATTCATGCCGAAGCCTATCGCCCGGTTCGCTGCCAGCGGGATGCACGTTCACATATCCCTTTTTAACGAAACGGTAAATGCATTTTACGATCCCCAAGGTGCGTTTGGACTGTCACAGCACGCTCGCTTCTTCATCGGTGGACTGATCGAGCACATAAGAGCTGTCACGGCGCTGACCAATCCCACGATTAACTCCTACAAACGACTTGTTCCTGGCTTTGAGGCCCCGGTGAATATCGCCTGGGGCCGTAAGAATCGCTCGACCCTCATCCGTATTCCGGCGACCCCCATCCCTGAGAAGGCAACGCGAATCGAGCTGCGCTCCCCTGATCCCTCTGCCAATCCCTACCTTGCGTTTACCGCGATCCTTGCTGCGGGGATGGATGGGATTGAACGTTCTATCGATCCTCCACGGGCCGTAGAGAAGAACATCTACCAGATGAGCGATGAAGAGAAAAAAGAGGAGAATATTGTACCGCTGCCCTATTCTCTTGAGGAGACGCTAAGGGCCCTGGAGTCAGACAGTGTCATCACACGGGCTATTGGCCCTAAGGCAAGCGCATATCTTATCCAGGCGAAATGGGAGGAGATCGCAGCATTCAATCAGTCGGTCACAGACTGGGAAAGACGGCAATACCTTGATGTTTAGCCCTTCGGATAAGGGCTCACTTCTGTCTTTTGTTTCGCTCTCGTTGAGTTCTTGTAAGGCAAAGGAAGCCGAATGTCGAATCGGCGGCGAATCCTCCGATCGATACCCTCAGGGATAAGCGGAGTACGCTCCTTAGCTAAGATCTCCCGTGCAAGTTGCCGCGCGCTCTCTCGAAGGTCGTCGACTTCGCCATTTCGGGCCTGAAGGTGTTTCCGGCTTAGCCCGTTCGGCACGTAGAACTCACCGCTACGGGCATGCTTTAGCGTGTGTTTGTGCGTAAGGAAGCGCCCACCCGACCCAACTTCCTTGATAACGTCAAAGGCCAGGGTATCATCATCTACCTTAATCCCCTGGAGCACGCGCAGGGCCATGCCATTAATGTCATTGTCGATCACAAATTGCTCATAGGCGACAGTCATCAACGAGTCAAGGACGCCAGCAGCATGATGAACGTAGTCGCCGCCCGATAGCGAAACCTGAAGAATGCTCAGCGCTTTCTCATAGCCGGCCTGAATATCCGGAAGTTTCGCATCCGCGCTTCCAGCATCTGAGTAGATGGGAACGTTGATGTGCTTAGCAAGCAACACTGCCGCTGCGTTTAACATCCCTACCTCGATCGCTCCTCCGAGGAAACCCATGTTCCACATATCAGCAACGCCAGGAACAACCCCGTATAGAACCCGTGCCCCAGGGGCGATGATTTGGGATAGAGCGATTGCGAACATCTGTTCAGCGTGAGCGAGGCTCAATAGTCCGGCCAGGGTAGCTGGAGCCGATACCCCGGTTACGGGAGCGCAGGACAAGGCTATCGGAATACCATTCCTTAAAGCCACCTCCGCAATCCTGGCTACTCGGGTGTCAAGCTGAAGGGGACTGATCATACAAGAGGCAACAAATGAGATGAACGGACGCATGCGTAACGCTTCCCGGCTGCCAGCGATCATGGCAGCCATGGTGATAACATCCCTTACTGCCTGGGGATCAGTTGCAGATTCTTGGACGTTCTTCGTCGTCCCGGCCAGTGCTGCGTAAAAGCTGTTAATCGTGACGATTTCTTTGGGGACATCATTGCAGACCACCGGGCACTGATAGAAATGCACATTATCTAAGTGCTCCACCAACCATGCCAGATCATATTGATCCTGCAAAGTAGACGGCCGCAAACGTCCCGAATCCAGGTCCAAAACGCGTACGGTAGCCCCCCCGGTCCCCAAGTGAACGTGGCGATCGCCAAGCCACATATCGTGTTCACGCTCCTGCTTTCGGCCGACCATCAAGAACTGCGAGGGGGCAAGCGAGATGAGATCATTCACGAGAACGGAAGGGAGACGTACCGTTTGCTTGCTTCGGTCGATCGAGGCACCGACGCGCCGGAAGAGATTCAAATAGCGATCATCTTTGACTGATACCCCGACTTCTTCGAGGATCCGCAAGGATGTGTCGTGAATCTGCTCGACCTTTTTTGTACTGAGAAGATGTAGTTTTCTTCCCTGTAAGCCTTTTTGGGGCGTATTCTTCCCTTTTTGCAAGGCAACCCTCGCCTCCGTGCGTTCCTCACGTTCATTGGGCAAGTGGGAAGTATTATAGATACGGCACCCC
>CAZBSW010000006.1:0-17570 GCA_964494835.1 uncultured Thermotogae bacterium | reverse complement strand
GTGTTGTGGAGCCTATACGACTTGTAGGAAGGACTTTCGTTCTGTCTACAGTCTGGTAGTATGGAGCCTGGGGGACTGAATAGAGAACGCGTTCGTTGGCCGGCTCATGGTGACACGCACTACCTCATCCGTGACTGGACGATGAGAAACGCCGTACGGATTATCGATGGATGGTTCCATTGTTCGTGGGCAGTGCGTTCAGATCATCGAGGAGCTAACTCTCGATGTGGACCGGATTCCGCGGAAAAGATCACCCCGGTTGTTCCTTATCGTTTGACACACCAGCGATAAGTGCAGCAGGGCTTCCCTACCATCAGGGTTCCGTCGAGATGTAGTTTGATCTCCGGATTCACCAAGTGCGTGAAGAGAACGTCCCTGCACAGGAGGGCAGAGCCATAGGCCTCAGCGCCTGCGGAACGAAAGACCTCTGCCAGCAGACATTCGTAGACCCGGATCTCGAAAGCCTCCTCGGTGTCTTTAAGGATATCCACCGTCAGAATGCTCCATAGACCAGGATTTGATGGACTGAAGATCTCTTTGAACACCGACAGATCATTCTTCCCCTTCTCTCGAACGACTTGCTCCGCGAACTGCCGGACGCCTCGATCACTGAACGTCCTCAAGGATTCGATGACCTTCTCGCGGCCGACGGTTTGCTCCAGCGTCTTCAAGTAAGGAATGAGCGAGGATGCATACTGGAGTTCGACACGATCGCGGTAGCTCAACGATTGCCCTATAGGGAGGTCGAACCGATGCTGCGGTGCATCCGGCAACAGATCGCTTCTCATGTGGCGCCTCCTACGTCCAATGCAGTGACTGCACGACGCTTTCTTGTCTCCTAGAGCTAGTGTAGACGATGACCTTTCTTCGGAGCGAATGCCGGAGTGACCTTCGCCTCTGAAGTTGTACCAATCACCGTGTCGCCATCGACAGGAGTTGTCCCGCCCTGAACTAGACCTGCTCGAGAAATGAGAAACTGCCATTGACAGGGGAGCTTGGAGCCTATACGACTACAGGAAGAACTTTCGTTATGTCTACAGTCTGGTAGTACGGAGCCTATAGGACCGAAACTGGAACGCATGTGATCGCCTGTTCTTGTTGACAGAAAGCACCTACTTCACTATGGAGTCTGGGGCAACTGAATGTAGCCGCTTATCGGCATGCCTGAGGCTGCATGGGTGAGAACCGTTGATTCATGCGGCACCTTCCGCTATCAGATTGAGTCAAGAAGTGGGCCGACCATGTGGGGACAGCTCCTGGTTCTCAGACTGCAGGAACATACTACGCGATTCCAGCCTCGTCGCAAACCGATGGCTCCTCAGTTCTTCCTTACTTAGCGCGATAAGCGCCGAATGTAGAACGCGGTTGTTAGCGGTCTGGTGGTAAGGGAGGTCTCACATCACCACAGTCGAGTGAGAGCTCACCCGACTCGAACAGGTCAATGCATGCCGCCACGACGTCTGGGTCGTAGCGGGTGCCCTCGTGTTGCTTGATTTCCCGCAAGGCTGCCTCACAACCGAGGGCAGCCCGATAGGGTCGGTGGCTTGACATCGCCTCGACAGTGTCTGCTACAGCGATGATCCGGGCTTCCAGTAGGATGTTCTCGCCTTCCAGTCCCGTGGGGTAGCCTGAGCCATCAAGCCGCTCATGGTGCTGCAAGACGATGTCCGCCACGGGCCACGGAAACGTGATTCCCTTCAAGATGTTGTGGGCGACCCTGGGATGTTCCTGAATCAGTTTGAACTCGTACTCCGACAGACGGCCGGGCTTGCTGAGGATCTCAGCTGGCGTTGCCACTTTTCCGATGTCATGCAGTGTCGCGGCAACCCGTATGCCTTCAATCCGCTCATCAGGCAGAGCCATCCTCTGAGCGATGGCCACCGCGAGCTTCGTTACACGCTCCTGATGTCCTGCCGTGGACGGGTCGCGCGTCTCGATGATCCCAACAACCGCCTGAATTGTGCCCTCAAGTGCGGTCCGGGTGCGCTTCTCAGCCTCGACTCGTTCGGTAACGTCCTCGAACGTCGTCTGCGTGCAGACGGTGTCGCTTACAAGGAAGTGGGACGAGAAGGCGTGCAACGTTCGGGTTGTCCCGTCGGCACGCAGTATGTCGTACTCGAAGTCATTCTGTTGCATTTCACCGGAGCGGAGCCTTCTCATGATGTCGGCGACCATCTCGCGGGATGACGGCGCTACATGATCCAGCAGAGGGATCCGTGCGAACTCCTCCAGCGAGTCGTAACCGAACATGCGCAACAAGGTGGCGTTGGCAAACTCGACCCGGTTCCCCCTGGAGACGCCGATTCCCATCAGAGACTGCTCTACCAGAATGCGGTACTGCTCCTCGCTTTCTCGAAGGGCCTCCGCGGCCTGCTCCCGCTCTGTGATGTCGCGAGCAATGCCAAGGATCAGCGACTGCCTGCCAATCGTGATTGGATGGCTGCGGATCTCTACGAGTCTCTGCTCGCCGTCCTTGCGACTTAGCAGGAACTCGTCGGGGCCTGTACATTCGCCTGCCGCACTCACCGCCAGCAGTTGGGTGGCCCGTGTCAGATCCTCTGGCGGCAGCAGATTGAGTTCGAGGACGTTTTGGCCGATGAGCTCACCTCGCGCGTATCCTGTCAGGGCTGTGGCGGCCGCGTTCCCGTCAACGAGTTTCGCCTCCTGATCGATCACAAACATGCCGTCAGGGGCGTTATCGAATATGGCGCGCACCCTCTCTCCACAGAGCGTCGGAGCTCCAGGTTGAGTGCTTCCAGCTCATCCACACGTCCCTGCTGGACCGCATCGATTTCGTGTCCTTCTTGCATTTTCCTCTGGTTACGGCTTCGCATTACAACGGTCACGAGATAGAGAGTACCAAACTTCCCCCTGGCTGTGAAGAGCCCAGCGAAGCGGCAAGCGAGAGGCATCACAGGCGTGTGGCTGAATCAGCAGTTTGGAGCCTACGGGACTGAATGTAGAACGAGCTCGTTAGCTGTCTCGTGGTGATAGAGGTTGTTGCGAGTCTGCTCGCGCCACGCGGATTTGCACGATCGGTGAGGTTCCCTTCAGACGAGAGCATCTCCCATCATGACTCAGGAATTCGCCCAGCCCGTCTGCTCAGAGTCCACGTCCTTCACGCCCTTGACAAGGAGCCACAGCCCCAGCCCGGCTTCAGCGACGAAGCTTATCGCCAGCCCGGGGTAAGCGACCACTGGGTAGTCAGGCAGCAGTATGGCCTGGAGGAACCAAATGAGAACGGCGAACCCGTCGAGTATCAGAAGAACACCCAGGAACTTAGGAAGGAGTCTCGACTTGTACACGAGGTAGCCCAGTGGGAATAGCCAAGTGCCGAAGAACAGCTGAGCAAGGACGAAAGCGGACTTGTAGAGGCTGATGGACATGTGCGACAGACCCTCCACCTGGGCCGCTGAATAGGCCTGCATGAAGCTGGATCCATCTCCCAGCAGCAGCGCGAAAACGAGAGGGAACATGCTCACGCACTGTATGGCCACACCGATTGCGTTGAGCAGAAGGAAGAGCAGCGCCAGATGCTGATTTACCGGCCTGAGAAGCACGTACAGCCCCCAGGCGGCCGTGAAGAAAAGGAAGGCTGACACCAACACGATGACCAGACCAACACTGAACTGCAAGGGATTCGTGGCCAGTACGTCGTAGGTTTGCTCCACCTGGGCGATCCCGATGTGCCCTATCAGATCGGCAAGGAGAGAAGCCAGGATAAATCCGAGATACAGGCCGCCCGTGATTCTTGCCAGCTTGACCTGCTCCAAGCGATCAGCGCCTCTGGGGAACATTCCGTTTCCTCCTCTGATTGGTAACAGACGACGCTGCGATTGATGTCAATCTGTACCGCTAAGCTCTCTGCGGTGCCTTTCCCGCCTAATCGTTCCCACTGTGCTGGGCCGTACACTATCAGCTGGCACTCCAGATTGCTACCGATCACGGCCGCATTACGCTCTTCCTTCTCTCTCCTGCGACATGCCGCCCGCAGCAACTCCATTCTATGGACTGCTGACTGCCTGGACAAGGTCACCCGACGCAAGCCTACCACCCGAGTCCGCCATTAATGAACCTCGGTCTGTATCCGCAATCTGGGAAAGCGAAGACGGATACGGGGTTCCAGGCCGTTCTGGCGGAATCTGGGGGACGGAATGTACAACGCATTCCGCGTCTTCCGCATGATGACGCGTGTCGTTTATCGGGCAAAAGAAAGCTAAACATTGACAGCGATAGGGCCATTTGACATTGTGTGGTTGTTGCCATGTGTATCATTCGGCATAGCGCATATCCCGCGACGGCAGCAGGGGGGAATTCCATTGAAAAGTGCGTCGCAAATCCTGTACAATATTGTCTGCCGCTGGTGGGAAGAGGATTGTACGGGTAAGCATTCATTGTTTTGGAGGTGGACAATGAAGTCTGCAATGCCCGATACTGAGTATCCAAAAGTTGTAACACAAGATGAGTTCAAGAATCTTGTTTCTCGTCTCTCCGCTGAGTCGTCCGATAAGAAGCCAGATGTATCAATAGCGTACCAGCCAATCCCTGACGGAATCAGGATACTTGGCATCGGCAGTCTTAATGATTGTGCCAAATATACTGGAAATGCTCTTCGACAGTTTCCAGAGATGAGACAAGCCAAGGTAAGATCGATGTTTGTTCGAGTTCCAGCAAGCCGATTTCGGTGTCTATAGCGCGTGTCTGTATATATCAACATCACCAAAGATGAAAGCTATCCGACGCTCGAAAGCGGCATTGTATCATTCAGTAGAATATCCGAGCCAGCGTGCAAAGTGTCGATTGATTGTTCAAAAGATGGATCTGTAAGCCAATATGGAGCCGACGCCATCCTGATGGATACAGGGGCATCTCTAACACTAATACCAGTTGCGCTTGCTCAGGCACTACAACTTGAAGAGCCAGATCCCAACGCTGAGCGCTGGGTTATTACCAAAGGAGTAGGCGGGGTAAATATCGGTTATGTTCCAGAAGAGCCGATAACTTTAGAAATAACCGGCAAGAACAACGAGTTTGTTAGTAATGACATCTATCCAGTAGTCCACCTTGGCTGCGCACCAGTGTTTTCAGCAATTGAAGAACACCTAGAGCGATTCCAACGGATTACTTTCCAGAAGTCAATCTCACACTTCGTTTTCGTGCCATATGCGCTGACTGATGATCGGCTTGGCGCATCAATCACTATACCAGATGAGATATGCCCAATAATCGGGAAACGCCCATGTTTGAGCGATCCAAAAACAAATATGGGGTTACAGATGATCATTATTGGCCGCGATTGGCAAAGGGTTTTCAAGCTCCTATTTCAAGAGAAGACTTTGCGCATCAACTAAGTGCTCATTGTGCTGCGCGGCATTATCCAAAGAAGCTAGCATAGTCATTCAATCGCCCTTGTACTCATCCTTCTCTAGCTCTGCCGCCAGCGCCTCGCGCACTATCTGCGCCGCAGACTTCCCGGTAACTTCAGATGCTTTCTTGAGTGCTCTGTAAAGGCTGATCGGTATTGAGAACTGCCTTGCAGTCAACGGATCGTCTTCATCAATCGGTAATCTAGCCATTCTTATCACCCTCGCCGCTATGCTGCTGTGGGGGGGATGTACGCCTTCGGCATAGTCCTCTTTATCACAGTCATGTTTACGATTGTCATCTTTATCCTCATTGTAGTCTTGGCGCTTCTTAGTATGAGTATCATACTCATTGTTGTTAATGCCCGTACAGTTCTTTAGTACTTGACATAAGTATGAGTGTATGATATACTTCGTTTTGGTGATCCGACATGGCGACAACTACCGCAAAGAGAACTACGATATATGTAGGCACTGTCCATAAGGAGCGGTTACTTCAGTGGACACAGGAATACGTGGGTGCCGATTCTACCTCTGAGGCGATTTTCGCGGCACTTGAGCGGTTTAAAAACTCCGTTGTCGACGAGAGGAAGAAAGCTCGTTTGAAGATCCTTCAAGGCGTGAGAGGGGCATGGGCGAAGGATGAGCAGATAGAACAGGCATTCAGGGAGATGCGCGAATCATGGCCAACGCCGGGGATCGAAGAAGAGTCCTGATTGATACGACGGCGCTGATTGGTCAACTTAGGAAGGGGCCTTCTGCTTCTGGGACTGAATTGGAGCGTGCGTCCTTAGAATTTGATGATCTGCTTATCACTGCTGTTACTGCATACGAATTGGAGAGTGGCGCGAAAGCAGCCGGGCGGGAATCTGATTTAGCAAGCTTGATACCTGTATTCGAGATTGTGCCAATTACGTCACGAGAGGCAGAAGAAGCCGCAGCGATCTATGCAGAGCAACATCGCCTGGGCAGCAAGCTGGAGTCGCCTGATGCCATTGTTGCGGGTACCGCAAGGCTTCATGGGTTTCCACTTCTCACAGCCAACTTAAAGCACTTTGCAGGCATCGCTTCTCTGGTAGTTGACGAATCAGTTGAGAGCCTGGTAACTAAACTGGGTGCTGCAACTCACTAGCACAAAATCGAATAGCATCCCTTTCTCCTTGCGATGCGAGTATCGAAACGCGAACGCATCCAAGTAGTGTTGCAGCCATTTCGCGCTGACGTGCTGGAAGAGTCCTGACAATCCTCGCTTGAAGAGCGAGAACGCATTCTCGCAGTTGTTCACGTGCGCATCTCCGTTGACGTAGGAGAGCCAGTGGTGGACCACGAAGTGCGGGTACAGGTTCTTGAGAAAGTGGAGCTTGTAGCACATGTCGGAATAGATCGCTTCCACCTTCCCAAGGTTGCGCCTCACGATGTGCTCAATCTCTGCTTTCTTGAGTTCTTCGAGAACGAACATGCGAAGAACACCGCCCCGTGAAGTGATCCCGAGAACGTCCTTGGCATCGTAGGAGGGTTTCTGGGTGGCCTGTCCACCATCGGCCTTGATAATCACGCTGTCGATCTCGATCGAGCCTGAGAGGGGAAGTTGATTAACATCATTCGCCATCGCCTTACGGATACGATCCGCCATGCTCCAAGCAGTCTCGTAGTGAACTCCAAGGATTCTCTCTAGTTGCTTTGCACTGCACCCTTTTGGAGAGTGGCACAAGAACCAAACGGCAACCATCCACTTGGTCAAAGGTAGCTTGGTTGCATGAAAAATCGTGTTTGCGGTCACTGAGAATTGGTAATCGCATTCTTTGCAGTACCACTTGCAATACTTCGGCATGTAGGCGGGGTGTTTCATCCCACATCGAGGGCAAACAACGCCGTTCGGCCAGCGCTTCTTAGCTAGATACTCTTCGCACTTCACCTGCGTTGAGAATTCTTTCCTGGCTGCTTCCAAGCTCTTGATCTCGTTCATGATCTTCCTCTGATAAGTATTATATAACCAACCGGTTGGTTAGTCAAGCGGTTGACGGGTTGCTCGGTTGGTTGTATAATGCTATCTATGCCAAGGCAGCGACGAGACGTGACGAACCCAAAGGTACAGAAGAACTTCATGGCGCCAACAGACTTGCTTGCTCGCTTGCAGGTCTATGCAGAGAAGATTGGAGAGTCCGAGTCTGAAGTCCTCCGCCGAGCACTAGAGGAATACCTAAACGTACAGGAAAAAACATAAGGAGTTGACAACGCCTCTGGTATGTCTATGATTGAAGCGTGGAGACAGGGAGAATCGAACTCCGATTCAGTGGTGCTAACCCAATGCCGCGTTACCAAACGCGGAACTGTCCCCGCGAAGGAGAAATGGCCCGGCAGAGAGTCGAACTCTGATTTGCGACGTAGCTAGCGCGCAGTCTTTCCTTTGACTTACCGGGCCGCTTCTTCTCATCCTTTCACCGTTATTCCTCAAAGAGGCTCTCTGCTTCCTTAGACTTCGCCAAAGTCCAGCGCAGCCGCTTTCCGGAGATCTTTAGGGGCGTGAATACCCCTGCCGCTTTGCCTGTGCGAAGCGCTGCACTGACTGCGGACGTAGCCTTCCCCTTATCGAAGTTCTTCCCACCCTTGCGGAGTGCCTCAACGATCTCGCGTGTTGTCATTTCACGCCCTACGCGTTCAAGGACGATCTTGGCCGCTTCCCACACCGCCATGTTTGCAAACTCGCCCTTGTCCTTCTGCACTTGTGCTTCTTCCATTTCGTTGATCCTATCCATTAGACCACTTGCGCGAACGCTATTCAGCTGATACAAGGCTTGAACGAAAGTCTGCCTTTTCAGCGCTACCGCGTCTCTCTCAGCAGACATTTGCGTATGTATTTTGGTTGTGCGGTCGATGATGTCGTTGATCGCTCCGATTCGTTCAGTACAAGCGATGGCGGATTGCTCCAGATATTCGATGATCGCGTCCACTCGGACCGCGTCAAGAACGGGTCGCCACTTCTCGGATATGAGGTTCCCGGCCTCGGTGCGAAGTGCATCCAACAATTCGAGAACCCCGCCCAATATTTCATTCTTATCTTCGCTCATTGCACATCCATTATAGCGATTTTCGTCTACCAGTCAAGTATCGCATAGATAAGAGCCAAGTTACGTGTTAATGCAGCCTTCAGCGATAGCCGTTGTTTCAGAACGCGATTGTCATTATGTCGGATATGGCATTTCCCTTGTGAGCGAATGCCACTCTAGAGCGATAAGAGTGCCCGCCGAATTGGTTTATATCTCACTCCAGCTCGGTGGAATAGCAACCACGGCTTTCTCTTACCCGATAAACACGATGGCTGTCTCGAACAGGGCTGGGTTGCGACGAGACCGTTTCAGGGTGTTCTCCTCGGAGTACGAAAGTTCGGTGCAGGATCGCGGCCAACCTCAATCTCATGCACAGTCGGTATCTGGATGAGGGCCAAATACCCCCGATGGCTGCATCTTGGCCGTAGACTGCTCCCTATCAGCGACCCGGTTGAGGGCGGCGCTCGAATGCTTCCTCAAGGGGCCATGAGGCAGTGTAGTGCTTGGCTTCCCGCCACACTGCGACGTCCTTCATCACATAATCGGGCAGGTGGATAGTCTCGACTCCCACCACGCAAGCAAGCCCAAGCACTTGGGCAAGGCACTGGAACGATCCTCCACCGACGTAGACGTACACATAGGCAAGATCTATACCCGCGGCGAACCAGTTGGGATGCTCCGTCTCGTGGAAGACCCAGAACTCTTCCGAGATCGGAAGTTCCTCTGAGGAGAAGGCAGGATCCGATCTGAAGAGGCGTTCCGCTGATACGATGACTTCATACAGCCTGGGGGCGGGCGTGGCTACAGCTCTCAGGTCTCGTATGAGCCAGAGCTCGACGTGATCCTCATCAGCTTGTGAGCAAAACGACACGAGAAGCGGCTGTCTGGCAATCATCCTCACAGCATCTCTGCAGACAGGAAGGGGGTTCCATTGAAGCTGATCTCCGAAGCAGTGTCCTGCGAAGGCTAGCTCGAGGAGAGCAACGAGTAGGACGATTCGGCTGACCCGCGCACCGCTTGAGAGGTAGCTGAATTGCATCATGCAGTAAGAGTAGATCGTGTAGACACTAACGAACATCCCGAAAGTGACCCGACGACGCCGAGTGTGTCCCTCTCGCGGGCATGGCAACTGGCACTCCGCTGCCGGACACGGTGGATTGGGAGTCGTTGAGCGGCTAGGAAGAATCAGTGAGGAGCGTTAATTGCCGCTCTGAGTAAACGGTGAGAAGGAGTGACTTGTGAACAGACCATGGGACAAGGTGGCTATGGCTCTCACGATCGTAGCCATGGTCGGTTTGGCATCTTCGTCCAGTACGTCGCTCGCCGCCTACTGCACTCAACAGGGCATGGTGTCCTCGGATCGAGACGCACTTGCGGAATGGAGCGTCCACAGAAGCGAATAGTACCAGTTCGAGATCAAGTATCTACCTGCCTGGGCTGTGGCGGAAGCCCCAACACACTAGTTGCGGACTGTGCCGTGGCCACGTTTGTTCCAGCGTACGACCCTTCGAACAATGAGGAGGGAGCCAAGACGAACCTGATGTCGTGTTCCGTGACCATCGCTGTGTCGGATTTCCCGGGTGTCTACGGGCAGAAGACCGAACGAGGTGCTCCGACCAATCTGCCGAATGCAGTGTGCATCCCCAATCCGCAACGAATCGACTTCCTTCAAACCTTCTCTTCGGAGGGCGCTCTAGGAAACCGCTACGAGAAGTCGACCTTGACCACGAGCTTCGCGGGCAGACGCTACGAGATCAGCCTCTTCGTGCACTCGTCCAATCCGGGCTGCTACCCGGTAGGTGTGCCATCACGATCTTCGACTCTGTGAAGATCTGGCGGCTCTTCGAGACAATGGCAAGCACGTTCCTAGTCACCATCAGAGGCAGTCGTTCTTTGGTCGAGTAGGAATACCACGGCTACGAGCCAGAGCGGATCATGTGGCAGTATCCTCCACCTGCTGTTAGGCACGCATAGCGTTTCCAGCATAGTATCGGAAAGCCTGCGCACTCCCTCAGCGTTTTGGAGCCTAGGGAACTGATTGTAGAACTTCTGTGTTGGCTGCCGCGTGGTGATGACTACTACTTTGAAGCGGAAAACCAACCTCATCCATGCCGTACAGAACTAGAAATCCCCTCTCGCCCGTAAGCGTCTCCTCATCGAAACACCTCCTTGAGCAGAATATCTGTCCAACGCCATGTTGGTGATGAAAGAGGCCACTTTACACAGCATCCGGTGCACTAATGGTGGCTCGCGGGTCCCCGTGCCCCAACGACGATCGAGCAGATGCAGCGGCAACGTCTGTCCCCTTGTGTAAGCAGATATGAGTTCAAGCGTAATTGCCCGCGAAGATCCTTAAAGCGCTAAGAAACGTGCGATTCGGTTTCATGCGGCAATGTCACTCCAGTCCTCGAGAACGTGCGAGAATCGGCGACATACGTGGTCGAATCGAAAGATATCTGTGGTAGATTCAAGAACAAGGTGTCCCATTGACTTGGCTACCGTTCCGTTGTAGTATGTTCGTAGGAGGAACTAGAAGTTCACTATGAGAACTCACCAAACGACACCGGCGCTCCATCATGCTTACTACCGAAATCAATCGATTGAGAAAGCGATCGCCATACTGCGATCGTTCACTCCTGATGCTCCGATTCGAGGTGTCAAGGAAGTAAGCGATGAACTCGGAATAACTCGCAGCGTTGCTCAGAAGATCATCTTCACTCTTTGTGACCTTGGCCTCCTGATGCAAGATCCCACATCGCGCAAGTATTGTGTTTCACCCCGGATAATGGAGATCGCAAGCCCGTTTCTTCGCACATCTCCTCTAATCCGTGAGGGAACCAGCTCCGTTCATGCTTTGGTCCGCAATACGGAGATGACATGCGCGCTTGGCGTGCGCGATGGAACGGACGTCCTTTATCTGGTTTCCATCGAGGCTCAGGCTTCCGTGAAAGCCAACTCCTTAGCGGGAGAAAGGGTTCCTCTTCACTGTACGGCAACAGGAAAGTGCTTGCTTGCGTTTGTGGATCAAGAGGTCAGAGAAGAAGTCCTCGCCTCGATGGATTTCAGGCGCTACACACCGAATACGATTACAGACAGCGGGAGTCTGGCACGTGAGCTCGATGAAACGCAGCGACGCGGATACGCGATTAATAACGAAGAGAGAGTAGTTGGGCTTTGTGGAGTTGCGGTTCCAATCTTTGGCGCTGAAGGAATTGTGGCAGCGCTCAGTGCCGGGATACCCAAGGCATCGATCACAAGCGAAAGATTCACGGAGATCATAGGTCTTGCGAAGTCCGAAGGATCTTCGCTCAGTAGATCTCTCAAGCCGTATCAGATGGCGGCGTTTGAGATACAAGAGGAGGTGATGCGCGAAGTAGTGAGATGATGATCGGGCAACAGAACTGGGCATACAAGGAGGTTCGAATGCGGCGCATAATTGCCTGTTTGTTTGTTGGCCTAATGGTGGTGCTTTTCGGATTTCTGACGATCGGTCAGGAACTTGCAGAATCGCAGGTACTGAAGGTTGCATCTCCTGATGATGACATCGCGGGGTTGGATCCGTTCAACTTTCTAGGAACGTCGGCCGAGCCGATGTCTCGTGCTATCTACGAAGGATTGGTGAGGTTCAACTTCGGCTTCGTTTCAGTAGACAAGATGGAACCGTCCCTTGCCGAAAGCTGGGACGTGTCAAGTGATGGTCTCACTTGGACTTTCTATCTGCGGCATGGCGTTCAGTTTCATCATGGGTATGGCGAATTTACGGCAGAGGACGTGAAGTTCAGCATAGAGAGGCTTATAGAGGGCAACTCAAGACATGCTGGCGATTACGCAACGCTTGAAGAGATAGTCATCATCGACCCTTATACCGTGCAATTCCGACTTAGCAAGCCGAATCCAGACTTTCTATTCACTGTCGGTAACTTCCACGGTGGAAGCGTGGTCTCGAAGAAGGCTGTCGAAGAGCTCGGAGATGAATTCAGCGCGATGCCGGTCGGCACTGGGCCGTTCGAATTCAAAGAATGGATCTCCAAGGAGAAGGTCGTGCTGGAGGGATTCGATGAGTACTGGCGCGGTACGCCAATACTGGAACGCATCGAGTTCATCTTCATGCCTGATGTCAACACACGTACGCTAGCGCTGGAGAGTGGTCAAGTGGATACGGCAACTAGCGTTCCTGACGAAGAGGCATGGATCCAGAACATGAGGAGTAAGGGCGTGACAGTCGATACGCTAGGGTTTGATATCCCGATGCTGTTGCATTTCAACATGACAGTGAAGCCACTGGACGACATCCGCGTGCGAGAAGCATTGGCTTATGCAATAAACCGCGACGATTTCGTTAAATTCCACGGACCTTCAATCTGCAAGCCGCAGGTCTCCGTACTGCCTCCTGGTATGTACGGCTCCATCACTGAAGGCATCCCCCTCTACAAGTACAATCTTGAAAAGGCAAAACAACTGCTGCGTGAGGCAGGATATCCCGACGGGTTCGATCTTGGGACAGTATTGAGTAGCGTGAGAGACCTGTATCTGGACCCGCTCCAGATCATTCAAGCACAGTGGGCTGAGATTGGCGTAACGTTTGAAATCAACGCAATTGCCCACACCGAGTATCATGCTCTTATCCGAGAGAACCTGAGTCCGATAGTTGCCTATCCTGGGCCGCGGCCTACTCCGGACATGATCTTCACACAGTATATTCACTCCGCATCTATCGTTGGTAAGGATACAGCTATCACCAACTTCTCTCACTACGGTGATGTTGACTGCGATGGAGACGGCACGATAGACAGTGTTGACGAATACATCGAGCTTGCAAGATCGGAAGTCAATACGGAAAGACAGAAGGCGTTGTATGCAATAGCTCAACTTCAGGTGCTGCTGGATCTGCCGGTGTATCCGCTGCGTGTCATGGCTGCGGTGCAAGCACGGCAGACCTGGGTTGATCTAGGGCACATCCCCTATGAGGGATCCTACATTAACGGCTACGCGTATACGGACCAGACCAGGATTCTGAAACACTAGAACGCAGATGTGGCTGTCGCACAATGCGACAGCCACATCATGTTGCTTACTATGCTGACTTACGTCGTTCGAAGAGTTTTAGTAGCACCCCTGGTGCTGATTGTCGTGGTCACCATTGTGTTCTTTGCAATGCGAATGGTCCCCGGTGGGCCGGCATATGCGCTCTTGGGAAGCTACGCATCGGCCGATGCAGTACGCCAACTTGAAGTCGAAATGGGTCTTGACAAGCCAATTTGGAAACAGTACTCGACCTTCCTGGCGGATCTATTTCGAGGAGATCTTGGAACATCGCTGTTCAATGGCAAGGCTGTGGGCCCCGAACTAGCTCGAGCCTTCCCCTATACTGCGGCTTTGTGCCTGGGGACGATAGTGTGGGGGCTACTGCTTGGGGTTCCGATTGGAGCAATAACGGCAATCCGCAGAAACTCCATTTGGGACTACTCAGGGCGAGTCATCTCGCTTCTTGGATTGACAGTTCCTCCGTTCTACTTGGCAATACTGCTCATCGTGGCATTTAGCCTAAAACTGAAATTGTTCCCAATGATCGGAGGAGGAGAACTATCCGATCCCGGCCAGTTCCTCTATCATCTCTTCTTGCCTTCGCTGACACTGGGAATCGTCATGAGTGCTTTTGTGAGTAGGACGGTCAGAGCCTCTCTACTCGAGGTGCTGTCTACCGATTATGTTCGTACGGCTCGATCAAAAGGGTTGCCTGAGCATACTGTTCTCTTGAAGCACGCAATGCGGAACGCCCTGATCCCAACTGTCGCGTTCTTGGGCGTATACGTTACTCTCCTGCTTGGAGGGGCCGTTGTGGTGGAAGTCGTATTCTCGCGTACGGGCTGGGGGCGCGTTCTCGTTAATGCAATGAAACAGAGGGACTATCCTGTGTTGCAGGCAGGGCTCATGGCGTTCTCCGCGGTTGTTGTAATGGTCAATCTGGTTGTGGATCTGATCTATGCGTATATCGATCCGCGCATCAAATACTCATGAAATCATAGCGAAGTGGCTAGATCTCCATTTCATGGCAAAGGAGCGGTATGTGGCGAGCACTGCTTAGGAACCGAACGTCCATCGTTGGGCTTCTGTTGACTCTCATTCTGGCAGCGGTGGCAGTGCTTGCCCCGGTTATTGCGCCAAAGGATCCCATTAAGCAGAGCATCCGGAACAAGCTTGAGCCGCCAAGTGCCACGTACCTATTGGGCACCGATCGCTTCGGACGAGATATTCTCTCACGGATCATCTATGCATCTCGCATATCAATCGGCATAGGATTTGGTGCAGCGCTTCTTGGCGCGGTGGTCGGGACAATTGTGGGAGCAATTGCCACATACCTGGGCGGATACGCAGAAGGGCTAATGATCCGAGTAATAGATGTCATGATGTCATTCCCGACGTTGTTGCTTTGCCTACTCGTGCTGACTGTCCTAGGAGGAGGTTTAACGAGGGTGATGTTAGCAATTGCAGTCGCCTTCGTCCCGAGGTTCGCTAGGCTGAGCCGCGGGCCGACTCTTGCGCTGAGAGAGATCGAGTACGTTGAAGCTGCCCGCGCGCTTGGCGCCAGCCATCTGAGAATCGCGGTGCGTCACATTCTTCCGAACATCATAGGCCCGATCAGCGTGATGCTGGTCTTGTGGATAGCATCTGCCATCCGAATCGAGGCCACGTTGAGTTTCCTGGGCTTTGGCGTGTCGCCGCCGACTCCCACTTGGGGGAACATGATCCAAGAAGGGTTTAGATCCATTACGTATGCGCCGCGGCTGGCGTTAATCCCGGGGATTGCGCTGTTTGTCGCTGTGCTTGGTTTCAATCTGTTGGGGGATGGATTGAGAGATATCTTTGACCCAAAGCTCCGCGTATAGCCTAACAGGAGGGCGGAAACATGAATCAAAGCAAGAAGCAATATCTAGACATGCTTTTTGCCAAAGCACTGGTTATTGACGGACTAGGTGGAGACATCGTTCCAGGATCGCTATCACAGCTGAAGGCGGGAATCACCGCACTGAATGCGACGATCGCTCATCCGCACGCAGACTTCATCGAAGTTATCAAGGCCTTCTACCAGTATTTCACGTATCTGGAAGGCACCCCTTCTTTGACACTGGTGCGGACTGCACAGGATATTCGTGACGCAAAGACGAATGGCAAGCTTGGCGTCATGTTTGGGCTTCAGGATGCCGAGTGTCTGGAAGGCGACCTGACGCTTCTCACAATACTGCACAGGCTTGGCCTGCGCGTGACAACTCTAACATACAATGAACGCAACAGCCTGGGCTCTGGTTGCGATGAGATGAATGACCTGGGCTTGACGTCCTTCGGCCGTCAGGTGGTAACCGAACTGTCCAGGCTAGGTATTGTACTGGATCTTTCGCATGTTGGGGAGAAGACGAGCCTGCAGGCGATGGAGCATACGAATGATCCTCCGATATTCTCGCATTCGAACCCCAAACAAATGACTCCCAGCAAACGATGCATCACCGATGCGCAGATCAAAGCGGCATCACAGCTTGGCGGCGTGGTTGGGATATCCGTTTGGTCACCAATGACATACTCCACTCCTGGGGAGCAGCCGACAGTCACTGACTACATCGATCGTGTAGATTATGCTGTCAACTTGGTGGGGGTTGAGCATGTCGGAATTGGCAGCGACATATTTGAAGGCAAGAATCCCATTCTCTGGCGTGCCACGACGAAACGGCGGTATCCAGAGATTGTGGGGGAGTTCGACCGGCATAACATCCACGTTGCGGGGTTGGAAACTCACATGGACTTGCGAGACATCGTCTACGAGTTGGATGCTCGCGGCTACGGCGAAGAGGATATCCTGAAGATCCTCGGGGGCAATTTCATGCGTGTGTTCGAAAAGGTCCTGGGGGGCTGATTCCCCCAGCTAGAAAGCCGTAGATCGACTCACAGCGAGCGGAAGCCGATTCGAATTGTGACTGTTTCTCATCGGGCTGAGGAGCTGCAATACTGCCAACAATCATCGTCTTCATCCTTGATCCTGCCTCCTGGTCGACCCAGAATTGCAGAGCAGGTCGGGGCTCCCTCGAGTCGCACAATGCCGGTTTGTGGGTAACGGAGGACAAGTCTTTCCAGCGGGGAGCGAATGCGATGTGTACCATGGAACCCTAAGGGACTCGAACCAAGAATAGGCCATCATGACTGTGTTATCGCTGATGCCCCGCTCCAACCAGATAGGCGACGGCGGGCGAAGGCGCTGACCAGAACGTTGAAGCCGGAGTTCCTTTGGAGCCTGGGGGACTGAATGTAGAACGCGTTCGTGCGTTGCCATGTGGTGAGTGATGTCTTGAGTGAGTCGGTCGCTTGCATCAGATGTGCCATTTGGATCTTCGTTCCTGATCCTTCTCCCCATTTGGGTCGTCTCAACGTGGCTGGCGGATTCGGCACTTCGCTTGCCTGGATTCGTGGTGACGACCAGGTCTAGTAGTCCGGTGCCAGCAAATCCGACGCCGCAGCGTGTCTGGACACGTGGCTTTATTTGCCGTAGAAACAAGATTGATCGGAGGTGTGCAATGCGAGGTTTCGAGAAGTACCTGGTGGTGTGGGTTGCAGCGTGCATGGGCATCGGGCTGCTGTTGTCGCAAACGGTGCCCGGTGTGAGTGCAGCGATCGACTCCTGGCAGGTACGAGGTGTCTCCATCCCGATCGGCATCTGCCTTTTCTTCATGATGTATCCCGCCATGCTGAATCTGCAGCTGGCGGAGCTTCGCAAGTTGCGCTCGCAGCCCAAGCCGATTCTGATCACGCTTGTTTCGAACTGGATCGTCGCTCCGGTGGTCGCCGCGGGCCTCGCCAGCTTGTTCTTGAAAGGGAATGAACAGCTGATGGTTGCCGTCATTCTGCTTGGTGCGAGCCCCTGCACGGCGATGGTTCTCGTGTGGGGAAAGCTGGCGGGAGGGAATCAGGAGCAGAATGTCGTCACGACGAGTCTGAACACGATTACGATCATGTTCCTTTATGTGCCGATTGTTTCGGTCTTGACAGGGATCCAGAACATCCCGATCGATCGAGTGCTTCTCGTGGTTTCGGCCGGCGTGTTCATTGCTGCACCGCTTGTCATTGGCTTCATAAGCAAACGGCTGCTGGTACGTTTCAGAGGTCTGGAATGGTT
>CAZBSW010000005.1:895-17578 GCA_964494835.1 uncultured Thermotogae bacterium | reverse complement strand
GACCTTTGCATGGAGCGCACTCCGGTCACAACGCAGACAACGAAGTTCGATCTGTCAATCGACCTGGAAGAGACACCGGCACGTATCAAAGGGACCATAACGTTTCCCATCGCCCTGTTCGATACTGAGCGCGGCGCACACATAACCGACAACTTCCAGCATCTACTCGAATCGATCATCGCCAATCCCGACCGTTCGATCGACACAATGCCGCTTCTGACCGATGCGGAGTACAGAGTCGTAGTAAATGACTGGAACAAATCCACCGTGTCGTATCCTGTACAAGACACGATCGATCGACTCATCGAGCGACAGGTTGCAGAGAACCCCACACTGATCGCCGTCGTCTGTGAAGATCACCAACTTACGTACCGTGAGCTGGGCGAGCGATCAAGCCTCTTAGCAAACCACCTCGAGAGCCTGGGCGCAAAACCGGGAGATATCATCGGCGTTGCCATGAATCGCTCGGTCGATCTGATCATCGCCATTATCGGGGTTTTGAAATCCGGTGCAGCTTACCTGCCGCTCGACCCCAAGTATCCGAAAGAACGGCTGCAGATCATGGTCGAGGACGCCGGTGCACAGATCATTGTCACCGAGCGCGAGTTGGCGGAAAAAACGGCGTGGGACAACCGCCGTATCGTCTTGTTGGACACGGACTGGCCCCTAATCGCCAACGGATTGCCCGACCGATCGTCGCCCGGGATAACACCAGACAGTACCGCGTATGTCATGTACACCTCGGGATCAACCGGCAAACCGAAGGGTGTGATGATTTCACACAGAAACGTCGTTGGATTCCTCTACTCGTATCGAGATGTTATCGCGCTCAAGGTGCGACGGATCGGCACAAATGTCATTACATACGCATTCGACACATCGATCGACGAGATCTTCTCCACCCTCTGTTTCGCTGGAACGCTGCATGTTGTGCCTTACGAGACCACGCTTGACGGCCATCGGCTCGCTCGTTATTTGATCGACCACCACATCAACACGGCCTATATCGTGCCTGACATCCTGCCCGATGTCGCTACTGCATTCGAGGCACGGGGAGACACGGGCGATCTCCTATATCTGATCACGGGACTGTCGCCTAAGAAACAGGAACTTCTACAGCGATTCCGAGATCTCTCACCGACGCTTCACGTAATCAACGCGTATGGCCCTACAGAGGTCACATATGGCGCAACCGCTTTTGAATTCGATACCGCCACCGACCGCGATGCCGACGTACCGATCGGAAGGCCATTCCCAAACTACCAGATCTACATTACCAATAGCGAGCTCCAACCTGTCCCTATCGGTGCAACCGGAGAGATCATGATCGGCGGCATCGGAGTCAGCAAAGGCTACATCAATCAGCCGCAGTTGACGGCGGAACGATTCGTACCCAATCCATTCCGTCCTGATCTCAGCCCTCGTCTCTACCGAACCGGCGACCTAGGTAGATACCGTGAGGACGGGACGATCGAGTTCCTCGGCCGCACAGACACGCAGATCAAGATTCGTGGGTTCAGGATCGAGTTACGCGAGATCGAATTGGCACTCGTAGCCTATCCCGGGATAGCGGACGTCCATCTACAACTGTACTCCCCTTCAGTCAAAGAAACACGCTTGGTCGCCTATATCATGTGCCGCGATGACTCTCCGCCTTCAGTCACCGATCTGAGGCGATTCTTGGAAGAGCGGTTACCGAGGTACATGATTCCACGCGACTTTGTCTTCCTTGACGAGTTTCCACTGACCCCGAGCGGGAAAGTGGATTCGCAAGCCCTGCCTGAACCTGATCGCAATCGACCTCCCCTGGACGAAGGATTCGTCGCCCCTAGGACAACTTTGGAAGAAAAACTCGCGCAAATCTGGAAGGAGGTGCTGGGAGTAGAAAAGATCGGTATCTACGACGATTTCTTCGATCTTGGAGGGCATTCACTACTTGCAGTAAGGGCAGCGGATCAGGTCGGGAGACTCATCGGCGCACGATGCTCGGTCGCTCTCATTTTTGAAGCCCCAACGATCGCCAAGATGTCAACTAGAATCAAGGATCTTGCGCCTGCCGATCGAGGACTTGCCGAAATTGCGGATCCGCTTGAGCATGAGAAAGAGCCAGATACAAGTAAACCAGGCTCCCAACTTAAGGAAGACAGCGATGATCGATGAGGTAGTGAGGGATACGTACCCCGAGAAAGAGTGGACTACTCCCGACGAGGAAACCGCCTCTTCTGCCCGTTCCGAGGGAGAGCGCGATCTTCCTCTATCGTTTGCGCAGGAGCGGCTGTGGTTTCTCGAACAGCTGGAGCCGGGAACGCCGGTGTACAACATCCCCTGGGCGGTGCGGCTGTCCGGTGATCTGAGTATCGCCATCCTGCAACAGGCGCTCGACTCCATCATCGCCCGCCACGAGGTGTTGCGCACAACCTACGCCGCGGTCGACGGCGTGCCGCAACAGGGGACCAATCCACCTACACCGGCAACGATGAACGTCATCGACCTTCGTCACCTGCCATCGCAGGAACGGGAAACAACCGCTCAAAAACAGTTGAATGACGAGGCCAGCCGCCCGTTCGATATCACGACCGATCAGATGTTGCGCGCCCTACTCATTCGCCTCACCGATGACGAACAGATCCTCCTCCTCGTAACACATCACATCGCATCCGACGGCTGGTCGAATGAGATACTCGTCCGCGAGTTGTCCGATCTCTACCAGGCGCTCTCCCACGACGAGGAGCCGAAGCTGCCCCCTCTCCCCATGCAATATGCCGACTACGCCCTCTGGCAACGGAACCGCCTGTCAGGAGAGGTACTGGAACGGGAACTCAAATACTGGAAAGAGCAGCTGGCAGACCTCCCGCCGGCGCTGAACCTCCCGTTCGATCGACCGCGCGGCTCCCTCCCGGACTACCGCGGTGAGCAAGTGCCGATCGAAGTGCCGGACCAAGTCACGCAAGGTCTGAGACGGCTGGCACGCAAAGAGAACGTCACCCTGTTCATGGTCTTACTCACCGCATTCATGACCCTCCTCTATCGCTATACCGACGAAGAAGACATCCCGGTCGGGGTTCCGATCGCGGGACGACTACGGACGGATACGGATAACCTGGTCGGTCTCTTTGTCAACACACTCGTGCTGCGCAGCGACCTGTCACAGGAACCGACGTTCCGCCAACTGCTGTATCGCGTACGCAAGGTCTGTCTCGATGCCTACGATCATCAGGAGCTGCCGTTCGAAAAGCTCGTCGCCGAACTGCGGCCGGAACGGCACATGGGCCAATCCCCTCTGTTTCAGGTCATGTTCGCCATGCAGAGCAGGGTCGATGAACCAACACAACTGGCCGACCTTTGCATGGAGCGCACTCCGGTCACAACGCAGACAACGAAGTTCGATCTGTTGCTCTCCCTAACGGAAACACCGGCGAGGATCCGCGGGAGCATGACGTTTCCCATCGCCCTGTTCGATACCGAGCGCGCCGCACGCATAACCGACAACTTCCAGCATCTACTCGAATCGATCATCGCCAATCCCGATCGTTCGATCGACACAATACAGATAATGTCTGACGAGGAGTTCAATCTCATCACTCGTGAGTGGAGCAGAGGTATGGGTGCATCCGTTCATGACAACACAATTCAGGCCTTATTTGAGGCACGGGTGATAGAATCCCCGGACGCGCCGGCGGTGACCTCCGGCGACGAGACGCTCACATACAGAGAACTGAACCGCTGCGCAAACCGCGTTGCTCATCAACTACGTCAAATGGGTGTCGGTCCCGACATCCCAGTAGGATTGTGCCTCGAGCGCTCGAACGAGATGCTCGTCGGCATACTGGCGATACTGAAGGCGGGCGGGGCATACGTTCCGCTCGATCCCGCCCTTCCACTCGAACGACTGCAGTTCATGGCAAGCGACGCCGATCTTCGGCTCGTTCTCACACAAGCATACCTGTTTTCGAAACTGTCCCCGCTTTCGCCGGAGCTTATCGCGATTGACAGCGCCCAGACACCGGCAAGCGACGCCGATCAACAGAACCCGGCACAGATCGCGTTTCCCGACAATCTCGCGTATATCATCTACACATCCGGTTCCACAGGGCTCCCAAAGGGAGTACTCACAAGTCATCGCAACGTGGCAGCCCGTGTCTCGTTTTTCGAATCCGTATTCGGCATGCGAAGTGACGACGTCGTCCTCCAGCTCGCTCCATTCACCTTTGACATGTCGATTCGAGAACTCATCTGCCCTGTCACGATCGGCGCACACATTGTGATGGTGACCAGTGCCGAAGCGATAGATCCGTTCTTGCTAGTCAAGAAGATAGAGAAACACAGGGTGACGATGATCGGTGGAACTCCATCTTTCTTGACAACAATTATCGACGCTATCGAGAGAACAGACGGCGACTACCGGAGCCTACGCCGCATCCTATCCAGTGGAGAGGCGTTATCGCCGCCGCGTGCGCGACGGATACTCGATACATTCGGTGGCAGCGTGCGCCTATCCAACGAGTACGGTCCCACAGAATCCACCATGAATTCGACCCACTACGAAGTCACGCGCGCACTGCCGCAGCACTTGCATGTACCGATCGGACGACCGCTTCCAGACACTGAAACATATGTACTAGATCGACATCTCCAGCCGACCCCCATTGGCATCGCTGGGGAGTTGTACATCGGTGGGATCGGACTGGCACGCGGATATCTCAATCGCCCGGCGTTGACTAAAGAGAAGTTCATACCCAACCCGTTCTCTGATGAAGCAAACGCCCGATTGTACAAGACAGGCGACCTGGCGCGTTACTTACCGGACGGCAACCTGGAGTTTCTCGGTCGACTCGACCGCCAGACGAAGATCCGTGGATACCGTATTGAGCTGGGAGAAATCGAATCCGCCTTGACCTCGCTCCCCGAAGTGAGCCAGGCCATAGTGGATGTATTTGAGCCTACCCATGATGACAAACGGATCGTCGCCTACCTCATAATGGCGACAAGCGAGCCGCGTTCCCCAGATGCGCTGAGGGAGAAACTGCGCACCCGCCTCCCCGGCTATATGATTCCCAGCGCATTTGTCATCCTCGACCGGTTCCCGCTGACCACGCGCGGAAAGATCGATCGAGCCGGCCTCCCTGACCCGGCCTCTTTCCACGTCGATCGGACTGTGGAGTTCGTCGCACCGCAGACCTCAGCGGAAGAACTGATCGCTCGCATATGGAAGGATGTCCTCAAGAGCGAGCAGGTTAGTGTCTACGATGATTTCTTCGCTCTCGGAGGACACTCGCTCGCCGCCGTACAGACAATCATTAGGATACGCGATGAAACAAACGTCGCGCTACCCGTGAGAGCAATGTTCGAGTTACCGACTGTGCGCAAGCTGGCGGCTCACCTCGCAGGAATGCTGGAAGCACAAGAACTTGTGCAATCACGTCTCCAAATCAAGACGCTGTTCGAATACCCAACGATCGCCCAGCTTGCCCCTCCAATCTGCCCATCACCCAAGAATGCCGAGGATGCCTTCCTTTTGCACGTCCAGCAAGCTGGAAATCGCCCCCCGTTCTTCTTCATGGCCGACGCAAAGATGCTCTCCTCTCTTTCTAGGCAACTTGGACCCAAGCAGCCGCTCTACGGCCTGCGGGTGCCGGGATTGGGCGGCGACGAAGTCCCATTGGAGAGCATTGAGAAGATGGCCGCATATTGCATACGCGCGATCGAGACCATCAGCAAAGACGGACCATACATGATCGGCGGACATTGCTTCGGAGCGATCATCGCCTTGGAAATGGCGCATCAACTACAAGAGCGCGGGAAACCTGCATCTAAACTCGTCATCACAGACCCGACCCCATTGACGCCGATCAAGAGACGTCGCCTGCTCTTTTGGACGTATCGTATCATCTTCAACATCCGCCACCACCGTGTCAGAACCGCGATTCGGAATCGACTGCGGCAAATGCGCAGCTGGATCGGCGCTCGACTTTACAAGGGCCGCGCTTTCAAGTTTCATCAGTTCCAGAAGGTGCGCTCAAACGCATGGAAGCAATACCGGCCGAGACCGTACTCCGGGGATATCCTCTTTCTCTGGCCGAGCGAGCCGATCGCTCCATCCTGGGCATACAAGCGCAACATTCAACGGGAGGAGTGGCTGAGACTCGCTGCCGACAGCTACAGAGAGGCTACGATCACCGGTCAACACACTACGATATTCCTCGAACCGGGCATTACATCTGTCGCCGATCGACTGAGGGACGAATTCGCCGTAGCAGAACGTACCGGAAGTGAGTAGAATGGGGGAGACGGAAAGGATAACCGGGTGCAATTGTCAACAAGGCTAGCAAGAGACGATGTACATGTCTGGCAAGCCAACCTGGATGAGGCAAAGTCGCTCGTCACCGATGGCGAGCGGATGATGTCAACCGATGAGCGCGCCCGCTGGCAAGCGTTCAATCGCCGAGATCTGCAGGATCGCTTTGCACTGACCAGGCTCTTCCTCCGTATGACGCTCGCTTCCTACGTTGAGAGCAAGCCGCTCTACATCGAGTTCGCTTCCCGCGAGCGAGGGAAGCCCTCGATCGTCGGGAGCACGATCGAATTCAACCTCTCGCACTCTGCCGGGATTTCGGTCCTTGCGATCACACAGGAAAGAGAGGTTGGGATCGATGTAGAGCGATTGGATCCGTCCTTGGATGAGCTCAAGATTGCAGAGCGGTTCTTCTCGCACGCGGAGTACGAGGCGCTTACCCGCTTATCCGCAGACAAGCGTCGCCGCGCTTTCTTTTCCGTCTGGACGCGGAAGGAGGCCTTCCTCAAGGGAGTTGGTCTCGGAATCGGCGGGCATCTCAATCGGTTCATCGTCTCCGTCTCGCCCGACAATCCGCCGGTGTTGGAGAGAGTCGAATGGGCGCCATATGCTGTGGAGCATTGGACGCTCGTAGATCTCGACGTCGGCTGTGACTGTGCCGCCGCCTTGGCCGTAGCGGGGAAGACCGCAATTGTACATCGATTTACCTGGCCCGGCGACCTTCGCCAGAGCGGGTGATAGGTCGAACGTCTCTGAGACGATTAGCGACAGACCGGCCACATCTCGCCGAACGAACACCGGACCATCTTCCCTTCATCGCTGAATCCTGGCGTGCTCTGTCTCACTTGCACCCGTGTTGCTATCCTCTTATAGTCGGGGCAGGATTCGTTTTCCCTAAGGAGGGGATTTGAACAACGCCGTCGCGCAGCTACTCGAACTGCAGCGGATGGACAACAAGTGCGATGATCTCAACGCACATATAAAACGTCTGCAGGCTCAGAAGGGACAGATAAACAAGAAGGTGGAACAGGGACACGCCGCTGTAGAAACACTCGTGAAAGAGTTGGAAGAGCTGCGCCACAAGAGTCGGATGATGAACCTACAGGTGGACGAGACCCATATGCAGATCCGTGACTATCAGCATCGACTCGATGTGGGCATTATCAGCTTCAAGGAGATGGAAGCACTGCGCACCAAGATCGAGAGTGAGCGGAGATATATGAGCCAGATGGAAGACGAGGCGCTCCTTCTTATGGACTCGATTGAGGAGATGACATCAAGGATCGCTGATGAGAATGAGATACTTTCGAATCGCGAGAGCGAACTCGGCGCAGAGTCGGCCAAGGTCGACAAACGGATCGCGGCGCTGAAGGAAGAGATCGCCGACCAGAAGAAAGAGCGTGAGGAGCTTATAGGTTCAATTCCAACGCATGTGGTACAATGCTACGACATCCTCCGTAACAAGGTCGACAGCCCCGTTGTGGCCGTAGAAAATGGTTCTTGCAGCGGGTGCAAGCTCACAGTGAGCGGGACGACGGTCGAACGTGCGCGCGACGGCATGGAGATTGTGACGTGCGAAAACTGCTCGCGCATCCTGTATGTGCGTTGATTCGCGCGCTCGTGTGGACTATTCTTGTCTCATCGCTTGTTCATAGTACGGTATTTGCTCTTCCCCTTCCCATCGGGCAACTGAACGACTACGGAAATGTGCTCGACCGTCACGGCCGTGACCAGTTGAATGCTCTGATCGATGCAGCAAGGGCTGACTACGGCATCGAAGTGACGATCCTCGCCTCTTGGGAAAACCCGTATGACAATATCGATCAGTACACCTACTCCGTACTCGAGGCCTGGGGACTAGCACACGGAAGTACGATCCTCGCCGTGTTCCTAAAGGCGGAGAACGGATGGCAGGCGAAGGTAGTAAGTGGTGAACGGGTCGCGCGTGCGCACCCAGATCTGTCGGCGGTACTTGCGGCCGGAATCGCCGATCTCGTCGCTCACGATCGTATCCAAGAAGCAATGGTAACGCTATTTCAGATTCTGGACACCGAGCTCGCGCCGACACGGTCAACTAACAAGAAGTCGAGCAATGGCCGCCTTCTCGCGGTTCTCTTTCTTGTCGGCGGAGCCGCCGCCGCCGCGTTCTTTATCAGCCGACGGATATGCCCACGTTGCGGGCGTATCCTGCGCACGCGCATCGGACATGGTTTCGGGTCGTATGCAAGCAGGGAAGTGGTATACTACTGTCGTCACTGCAATTATAGCCGTAGCACACGCAGGAGAGGGTCAGGGGGCCGCGGGAACTGATCCTATCGGTTCCTGAGGAAAGTCCGGACTCCGCAGGGCAGGCCACTGGGGAAATCCCAGCGGGGGCGACCCCGGGAAAGTGCAACAGAGAGCAGACCGCCAATGGCCTCACGGGCACAGGCAACGGTGAAACGGTGGTGTAAGAGACCACCAGCGGCCCGGGTGACCGGACCGGCTCGGCAAACCCTGGCCGGAGCAAGGCCAAGTAAGAGGGCGCTTGAGGACGGCCCGTCCAAGCCCTCGGGTAGGCCGCGTAGTTGAATGGTCCCCCACGACAGAATCCGGCTTATCGGCCCTCTCCCGACAACAAGACCGCGGCCCCAGTGAGCATGCTCTCCCGCCGAGTCAATGTACACCACCAGCAATATGCTGCGGTGGGCCGGTCAGCCATCTATCACCTTGCCCGTCCTTTTCTGCCGCCGTATACTCGCATCGGACGAAGATAACGGAGAGTGATCGAATTGATGTGGTGGGGACTCCCCTTCTTAATGGGTCCTAGCTTCTTGATTCTGATACCGGCGTTGATACTCGCAATCTACGCCCAATATCGCGTCCGCTCGACCTACACGCGCTATTCGAGAATCGAGACTTCTCGCCGTATCACAGCTTCTCAGATAGCGGAGCGGATGCTCACCGGAAACGGGATAACGGGTGTCACAATTGGGCGTGCAAGAGGGCCGCTCGGCGACAACTACGACCCGCGCCGGAAGATACTCAATCTCTCTGCGCCGGAGTCGACATCGGTGGCCGCGATCGGAGTGGCGGCGCACGAAGCCGGACACGCGATCCAGCACGCGCGCGACTATAAGCCTCTTTCTCTGCGCACAGCGATCGTCCCGATCGCCAACATCGGTTCACAGCTTGCATTCCCCCTGTTCTTCATCGGCCTCATCTTCCGTTTCCAGATGTTTATCACAGTGGGAATATTCGCGTTCTCGGCCGCGGTGCTGTTCACACTCGTCACCCTACCGGTGGAGTTCGACGCCAGCCGTCGCGCGATCGCCAGCCTGCGCGAAAGCGCTCTGGTGACCGACGAAGAGATCGGCGGGGTCAAAGAGGTACTATTCGCCGCCGCCCTCACCTACGTCGCCGCTGCGGCGATGGCCGCACTGCAGCTTCTCATGCTCCTTTCGATGAACCGGAGACGATGAACCTCGCCCCGTCCATCCTTTCAGCCGATTTCGGCAATCTGCGAAGCGAAGCAAGGCAGGTAGAATCGCTCGCCACATACTTCCACATCGATGTCATGGACGGCCATTTCGTTCCCAATCTTACCATCGGCCCGCCGGTGGTGAACGCTCTCCGCCGCGGGCTCACAAAACCGTTCGATATTCACTTGATGATCGATCGCCCGCTCATTTATGCTCCCAAGTTCGACGTACTTCCCGGAGACAATATTACATTCCACATCGAAGCCGACGATGATACAAGCGATACGATCACCGCCATTCGCGGACTGGGGGCCAATGTCGGTATCTCGCTTCGTCCTTCGACTCCGATTAAATCACTCGCCGACTACCTAGACATGATCGACCTCGTTCTGGTGATGAGCGTCGATCCCGGCTTCGGCGGACAGTCGTTCATGCCCGCCGCGATAGATCGAATAGAACGCTTGCGCAAAATGATCGCCGGCCGGCCGGTAACGATCGAAGTGGACGGCGGGATCAATGTGGAGAACGTGCGCGCCGTCGTACAAGCAGGAGCCTCGCTCATCGTAGCCGGATCGGCGATCTTCAGCGAGCCAGACCGCCTGCAGGCGATGCGTGCCCTCATCGAGGCATCTGCATGACCGATCAGGAATACATGCGCCTCGCCCTCGATCTGGCACGAAACGGCGATGGCTGGGTGAACCCCAACCCGATCGTGGGTGCGGTTGTCGTCGCCGATGACCGGATCGTCGGACAGGGATATCACCAACGGTTCGGCGGGCCGCATGCCGAGGTATTCGCGCTCGACGAGGCCGGCGCGCGCGCCCGAGGCGGGACGATCTATGTAACCCTCGAGCCCTGCTCCCATCACGGCAAGACACCGCCGTGCACCGAGCGCATTATCGAGGCGGGGATTGCGCGAGTCGTCATCGGCTGCCGGGATCCGAATCCACTCGTCAACGGAGAGGGCGCTTCAATCCTGCGCAAAGCGGGAATCGAGGTCGAAGAGGGCCTCCTTGAAGAAGAGACCAAAACAGCGAACGAGATCTTTTTCAAGTACATCCAGACCGGACTCCCGTTCGTAGAGCTCAAATTAGCGCAGAGCATCGACGGAAAGATCGCCACCCGCGTCGGGGATTCCAAGTGGATCACAAGCGAAGAGTCGCGCATTGAGGCACATCGGCTCCGCCGGCGGCTGGCTGCGATCCTGGTGGGGGTGCGTACGGTGATGAGCGATGATCCTCTTCTCACCGTACGGCATGTCGACGGACCCGATCCGGTGCGTGTCGTCCTCGACGGGCAGGGACGGATCCCGCTCACCGCCAGACTCCTGCACGAGGAAGGACGCTCGATCGTCGCCACTGCAGCAATGGACAAGAACAAACAGGAGGCACTCCTTGACCTTGGAGCAGAGGTGTGGCGACTCCCGGCGGATAACGATCGGGTCGACCTACGTGCACTCCTGCGCAGGCTGGGAGACGCACAGATCGACTCGCTCCTCATCGAAGGCGGCGGGGAGACAGCGGCCTGTTTCCTCGAAGAAGATCTGGTGGACAAGTTGGTTCTCTTCATCGCCCCGATCATCATCGGCGGTCGGGAAGCGGTGAGTGCAGTCGGCGGCACCGGAGTCAAGCGGGTGGTAGACGCACTTCGCCTGATCGACGTTTCGGCATCAAGCTGCGGTCCGGATATGATGGTAATCGGATATCCGAAACGGAGGGAAAGATGATCGACCGTTACAGTCTTGAACCGATGCGGAGCCTGTGGACGCTCGCCGGCCAATACCAGCGCTGGCTCGAGGTAGAACTGGCGGCGATGGCGGCGATGGAGGAACTTGGGAGCATACCCGCCGGCATGACTGCCACTGTGAGTCACAGCGCCTCCGTCGACGTCGGTCGCATCGCCGCCATCGAGGCCGAGATCGGCCACGATCTCCTCTCGTTCATCCGTTCGCTCGAAGAACAGGCCGGCGACGCGGGCAGATTCATCCACCGGGGGCTCACGTCATCGGACGTGAAAGACACCGCCCTTGCACTCCAGATGCGCGACGGGCTCGATATCATTCTGCAAGAGGCCGAGTTCCTGCGCGACGCACTCCTCGAACGCGCACGCAGACACGCAGAGACGATCATCGTCGGTCGTACGCACGGGATGTACGCCGAACCGACAACGTTGGGGTTGAAGTTCCTGGTGTGGAAGGTGGAACTCGACCGCGACATCGAACGGCTGCATCGGGCACAGGAGACGGCGCGGGCCGGTAAGCTCTCCGGCCCGGTGGGAACCTACACCCAGGTAGCGCCGGAGGTGGAGGAGATCGCCTGCCGCCGGCTGGGTCTGCAGCCGGCGCTGGTTGCAAACCAGATACTGCAACGCGACCGCCATGCAGAAGTGCTGGCGTCGATCGCCATCACCGGCGGTACACTGGAGAAGATTGCCCTCGAAATAAGGCACCTCTCCCGCAGCGAGGTCGGCGAGGTGGAGGAGCCGGCACCGGAGGGATCGTCTTCGATGCCTCACAAGAAGAATCCGATCACGTCGGAGCGCATCTGCGGCCTGGCGCGACTGTTGCGCGCCAATCTGCAGGCGGCGTTGGAAAACATGGCGCTGTGGCACGAGCGGGACATGTCCCATTCCGCTGTCGAGCGGGTGATCATCCCGGATTCGTTCACGCTCATTCACTACATGCTTACGAAGATGCGCGCAGTCGTCACCGGTCTGATCGTGCACGAAAAGCGGATTGCCGCGAACATCGCGGCCGCAGGGGGCGCCCTCTATTCACAGGCACTGTTGATCGCGCTCGTCGAACAGGGCATGGCACGAAGAGAGGCGCACGAAGCGATAAAGGCGGCGGCTCTGTCAGCGAGTTCCTCCGGACGATCGCTCCTGCAGGCGCTCTCAGAGGACAAACGCATCGCCCGCCTACTTGCAGCGGCAAAGATCGATGAGGAAGAGATCGAAAGACGTGTCCGCGCCACCGGCCTCCGTCTGATCGAGCGCGAAGGAAACATTCCACCAACCGCTCCCTAGGCCGACCGAACCTCGTCAGCCCGGAGGGAGGGGCAAAACGCGACACACCTGAGGCGGGAGAGAGAACGAAATCGTCGCGCCGATCGGCATTTTGTCGTATCGATCTGCAACGGCCCGCGCCCGGAGCTCTCCCAGCGGTGTTTGCAGATGAAGTACGATGCGGTCGCCGTGGTACTCCGATAGAAGGATGCGACCTTCGACCCGGTTCGCGCCCTCATCGCCGATTTGCAGCTCCTCCTCTTTGATCGCGATGATCACCTCATTCTCAGCCGCAAACCCGGCACCTATGGCGGCAAGCAACGTGCCGTTCACATCCACCGTGAGTGTGCCGTCGCCGCCGACTCTAATCACACGACCGGAGAGGATGTTCGTCCGGCCGACGAACGAAGCGACGAACGCGGTCGCCGGGCGGCGGTAGACGTCGCTCGGTGCGCCGATCTGCTCGATCACACCCGCCTGCATGACGGCGATCCGATCCGAGACGGTGAGCGCTTCGTCTTGGTCGTGGGTGACATACACGGTGGGGAGGTTCACGCGTTGCTGCACGCGACGGATCTCGGTACGCAACGCTTCCCGCAGCTTGGCGTCGAGGGCCGACAGCGGTTCGTCGAGCAAGAGCAACCGCGGCTGAGGCGCGAGGGCGCGCGCCAGCGCCACCCGCTGGCACTGACCGGCCGACAGCTGGTGTGGGCGGCGACGCTCGAACCCGGCGAGGTCAACCATCTCCAACAGCTCCGCTACGCGCTTTCGGGGATACGCCCCTCCGTGCCGCGCCGAGTGGATCCCATACCCGATGTTGCCGGCGACGCTCATGTGCGGAAACAGGGCATAGTTTTGAAATACAAATCCTATCCGACGCTTCTCCGGCGGTAGCGGCACAATATCCTCTCCCGCGAGCACGATCGTTCCTCTATCCGGTCGCTCGAACCCGGCGATCAAGCGCAACACCGTCGTTTTTCCGCATCCCGACGGACCGAGAACGGCGAGGAGTTCGCCTTGGGCAAGATCGAAACCGAGGCCGCGCACGGCGTCAACCCGCCCAGCGCGGCCGGTCACAGAACGGGCGCGATGCACACGCACACCGAAGAACGACTTGCGTAGATCGCGTACCGAAAGCTCAGGCATTCCCCTCCTCCCAGTGGAGACGGTCGATGGCGACGAACGATACCGCGGTCACCGCGATGAGGACGACCGCCATCGCGCTCGCCGCGCCGAACTGCCGCGCCGATAACAGACCGTAGACGGCGACCGGGATCGTCGACAACCCGGGTCGCATCAGGATTAGGGTCGCCGACATCTCGCCCATGCTCATAGCGAATGCGAACACGGACGCCACCAGCAGGCCGCGCCTGATCAATGGGAGCTCCACATTGACGAACGCCCGCCACCGCGACGCGCCTAGGGAGCGCGCCGCCTCCACCAAGCGGGGATCGAGCCCCTCCAACACCGGACGAAGGACACGAACGACAAACGGATAGATGAGAATCGCGTGCGCAACGACGATCGCGGCGAGCGTTCCGCCGATGCGGAGCGGTCCCGCTGCCAGGCCGCGCAGCATGGCAAACCCGATCGCCACCGACGAGACAGCGAGCGGCGCCATCAGGAGCGCCTCGATCGCCCATCGGCCGACCGCGCGTGTACGGGCGACGAAGAACGCGATCAGGGTCCCTGCAGGCAGACTGGCAAGGGTCGCCGACCCACCGATGATGAGGCTCGTGCGCACCGTCGCGAGCGGCGAGGTACCGAGGAACGGGCTGTAGCGCGCCGAGACGAGCTGCAGGTAATTGCTTATCGTCCACACATGCGCGTCTTGCAACGAATCGACGATGATCGCCACGATCGGGCCGGCAAAGAAGACGGCAGCGATGGCGCCGTAGACAAGGATCAACAGCCTCCCGAGAGGAAACGGCGCCGCAAACAGCGACCGCGGCGCCAGCCGCCGCAATCCGGCGGTGGCCACCGCCAGCCGTCCCTCGACGCGCAGGTAAAGGTAGGTGAAGAAGAGCGAGATCGCGATTTCTACCAGGATCAGGGCCGCACCTAGGTGGTAGTCGAGGAGCGTGCGCACGAGTGTGTAGATCCCCACCTCGATCGTGGCGTAGCGGGCGCCACCGAGCGTCAGCACGATGGGAAACGAGAGGAAGGTGAACACGAATACAAGCGCTGCACCGGACAGGATCGAGGGCGCAAGCCGAGGGAGCGTGATCGTCACGAACCGTCGTAGGCCGCCGGCGCCGAGCGACATCGCTGCCTCATCGATCGCCGGGTCGAACCCTTCCCAGGCAGCGCTCACCACCCGCATCACGATGGGTGCGTTGTAGAACGCATGCGCGAGCACGATTCCGGACAGAGAGTAAAGTATGCGCAGCGGCGCCCCCGAAAGGTGGAATAGATCAACGAGCACTCGATTGAGATAACCATTGTTCCCGAAGAAGAGGATAAACCCGAGCGCCACCACGATCGCCGGGAGGACGAACGGGATCACGGTGAGCGAGCGGAGCGTTCGCTTGCCGGGGAAGTCATAGCGCGCCAGGATGTACGCGCCGGGCAGACCGACCGCCAGGCTGAGAAGGGTGCTGTACAACGCCTGCAAGATAGTAAATCGGATCAAGTGCAGGTAGTACGGATCGGTGAGGATCTGCCCAAGTCCGGCGAGCGTCCACCTCCCGTCGACCGCAAATGCGCCCTTCAACACGAGCGCGAGCGGATAGTAGAAGACGACGGCGAGCAGGCCGCCGAGTAGTACGAGGAGGAGATAGCCGCCGCGCGTCACTGGTTCGTGATCACCGTCTCCCAATCGTGCAGCCAAGTATCCATCTTCGCTCCCACAAGATCGAGCGGGAGGGAGAGCGGATACTCGGGAACAATCGCGTAGTCCGCATACGCCTCCGGAAGAGCCGCCTCTTTGTTGGCCGGGAACATCACTTCGGTCGTGGGGATGAGTTCCTGGATCTCGGTCGACAGGAGCGTATTTACAAACGCCTTCGCCAGCTCCGCGTGCGCCGTGTCCTTGACCACACCCACCCCGTAAACGGTACGGTACCCTTCGCCGCTCGGCGCGAACGCGCGGTAGCGGAGGTCGTCGCCATCGAGCGCCTCATAGGCGGTGTCGGTGGAAAAGCTCACCAACAGCGGCGCCTCGCCATGGGTGAGGAGGCTCCATCCCTCACTCCACCCTTGCGTGATCACGAGCAGCGACTTGTCGATCGAGCGCCAGAAATCGAGATATCCATCCTCGCCGAAGCGGGCGATCGTCCACAACAGGAACGAGAAACCGGTCGACGATGTGCGCGGGTCCTCGCACACGAGCTTTCCGGCGAACCGCGGATCTGCGAGGTCGGAAAGCGTCTGTGGGAGGGACTGCTCGTCGAGCATCTGTGAATCGTAGGTGAGCGTGATGTAGCCATACTCGTACGGGACGAACCCGCCTGTCTGATCGGCGGCGAGGTCGGCCGGCACATGGGCGAGATTCGGTACGTCTTCGACAGTGAGCGGCATGAACAAGTCGTAGGTGGCGATACGCGGCACGTCGTTTATCTCGGCCATGAACAGATCGGCGTTGCTCGTGCCCGCGTCCCGCTCAGCGAGGAGCCGGGACAACGTCGCTTTGCCCCCTCCGGCGGTGACATACTCGACATCGCAATCGTGGGCCGATTCGAACGCGTCCTTGAGCGCGGACGCCGGCCCCCACGAGACAAAACTGTCATAGGTGTAGACGATCAGCTTCTCCCGTGCCACAAGCGAGGGCGCAACGACGATCACCAACAGAAGCAACACCCACATCCATCTTTTCATCTTCATCATCTCCTTCTCAATGTTCGTAGCCACGATCGGGGAGCTGGGCGTTGTCCAGCAACCTCCCGTGTTCGGTCATCTCGCCGATCACGCTGTAGTCGACGGCGGGAT
>CAZBSW010000005.1:0-885 GCA_964494835.1 uncultured Thermotogae bacterium | reverse complement strand
GATCGATCCCGTCGATACGGTCGGCGGGAACGGTAAACAGGAGTTCGTAGTCCTCGCCGGCAAACAGGATCACATCACGCAATCGCCGATCGGATGTAAGATCGGCGACTGTTGGATCTACCGGAAGACGCGCCCATTCGACGCGGAACCCGACACCGCTCTCAGATGCGAGCAGGTGAAGGGAATGGGCGAGTCCGTCGGATATGTCGATCATGCTCGTGGCGCAAGCAGCCAATGCCTGGCCCCAAGCGACCCGCGGCACGAAACAGAACAATTCGTTCGCCGCCGACGTTCTCCCTGTGGATAAGAGGGCGAGCCCGGCGGCGGTCCGTCCAAGCCCACCGGTGACGCAGACAAGATCACCGATCGACGCCCCGCTCCGTCTGACCGGGTGTGGTATTTCGCCGATCGCGCTGCCGGTGAGCGTCAGTTCGCGCATCCGATCCACATCGCCGCCGACCAGGCGCGTCCCCACCGCCGCGCAACAGGCGATCGCACCGTCGAGCACGCCCTCGATCAGGTGCCCGTCGAGATCGCGGTCGCCGAACGCAAGCAGAACGGCGAGCGGACGGGCACCCATCGCCGCCAGATCGGAGAGCGACACCGCCACACTCCGCCAGCCGATCGTGCGCGGAGTCGTCCCCGCGGGGAAGTCACTCTTCCGGTGCAGCATATCGATGGTGAAGATGAGATTAGTATCGGCAAACGGTACGATCGCCGCGTCGTCTCCCGCTGCCTCGATCCGAGATCGGATCAGGCGAAGAACATCTGTCTCGTTCATGGTATCGCCCCGTTAGAGCCCGGGGCCAAGAGCGACCGCTGCTCCCTTCGCTGGCATTACCCAGATCAGGTTCCAAGGGTCGAGGCAAACCTCACTTGTTGAGT
>CAZBSW010000004.1:0-19208 GCA_964494835.1 uncultured Thermotogae bacterium | reverse complement strand
GCCCAAGGCGGCGGATCTTCTTTATCTTCACCGTCAACACGTTTTCGGCGATCTTGGAGCTAGGATGAGGGCGCTCTCTGGATATGAGAACCGCCTCCGGGGGAATGGTGATCAGAAGTTCAGCGGCCGCCGCAAAGGAGAAGGCCTTAAGCTTCGCCCCTCCCAACGCAATCGTACAGTATGCCCCGTGGCGGCCAACTACACCCACGCGATACGTGTTCTTGTCGAGGAGGGGAGATTGCCCGGGTGCATAGGTTGACCGGCCCACCTGCTGGTCCCGGCCTTGAAGGCGTTCCGACCAGAGAAGGTGCTCCATCACTTCACGCGGCGTTCCCGCCGCTACCAAGAGATCGACCATGTCCAGATCGAGCGTTTGTGCCAAGGCGCGCACGTCACTCAGTCCAGGAGCCGGCCGGCTCCCGTGCTCGATCTTTGCGAGGCGGCTGTAGTCGATGCGCACACGGGCGCCAAGCTGTCGAAGGCTGTAACCCTTTTCTTCCCGACCTTTTCGAATGAGATCGCCAAATAGGACCTTAGTCACAGAAAGTAAGCCTAATCAAGTCGTTGACGAATGTCAACAAATCGATGGATGAATCAGGCGAGTTCGGTTGTTAGAACAGCCGCGATCGGAGACCGATTCACCGCCCTGCATACTTCCGTTTGATCAAGCAGATAGCAGCAGCCAGTCATCCCAACGCGACGTCGAGGACCATCATCACGGCAAACCCGAGCATGCCTCCGAACGTAGCGACGTGCATGTTCTGTTCGCGCTGCGATTCGGGGATCAGTTCTTCAATGACCACGTAGATCATCGCGCCAGCAGCGAATGCCAGTGCGTAAGGTAGGAGCGGGCGGGCAAGGATCACGGCCGCCGCGCCGAGCACACCGGCGATCGGCTCGACGATTCCTGACAACTGCCCGTACCAGAAACTCTTGAGCCGTCCCAGTCCCTCTCTGCGAAGCGGGACCGACACGGCAGTTCCTTCTGGGAAGTTCTGAATCCCGATTCCGATTGCAAGCGCTACCGCGCCGGCAAGCGATGCACCAGGAAAACCGGCACCGAGCGCGCCGAAGGCGACGCCCACAGCCAACCCCTCTGGGATGTTGTGGAGCGTTATCGCTAGCACAAGCAAGATGCTTCGCCGCCAGTGAGTCTTTAACCCCTCTGCCTCTTCGATCGGAAATCCGATATGCAGGTGCGGCAGAATGTGATCGACGATCCAGAGAAACAGCCCTCCGATGAGGAATCCAATAAGGGGAGGAAGGAAGAGAGGAAGGTTGGATCCTTGGGAGAGTTCGATCGCCGGGGCGAGCAGCGACCAAAAGCTCGCTGCGATCATCACGCCGGCGGCGAATCCAAGCATAGCATCGAGCAGTCTGCGATCGATTCCTTTGAAGAAAAAGACAACCGCAGCACCGAGCGCCGTCATGAACCACGTGAAGATGGTCGCGACAAGCGCCTGCACTACAGGTGATAAATCTGCCAACCACGCGGCCATCGCTACCCCCTTGTCAGTCGTTGCCAACCATCAGGATATCACAATAGCGAATCTTGCCTCCATGTCGAAACGCCAGTCGCTGACGCCTGCCGATGCGTATCCAAGGCTTCGCCCGCCGGTGCTCGCGGGGTCTGCAGCAAAGCAAGAAACGGTATCCGATAAATCATCCGCAACATAGATCAGGGAGCAGACGATTTGCCGTGGCCGGATGCTGTCACTGCAAGGAGAGCGTATTGGTAACAGGATCTAGCTTCACGCTTGATATGTCTATGTAAAGACCGAGTGCGCACGCTTTGCGTTCACCACGAGTTAACCTATACTGAACGTCATGGAAGAGATCGGTGTGGTTCTTCGTAATTTGCGACGTGACCGTGGAATGACGCTCAAGGATCTGGCGACGGCCTGTAGCCTTTCCACCAGTTTCCTGTCGCAAGCCGAGCGTGGATTGTGTTCTGTATCGATTCCGACGTTGGAACGAATCTGCGCCGTGTTGAACGTGACGCTGGCAGAGTTCTTCACTATGGTTACGCCAGCAGCACAATCGACGGAGTCGACACCTACGGTACTCCATTCGGAAGATCAGGCCGCTATCAGCCTTTCCGACGCATCGATCAAGTATCGTTTTCTCAGCCGTGACTTTCCCGGACGGTTGTTCGAGGTCGTCATCGGCGAGATCCCCACCGGCTATGTCTACCCGCCGGCCGCGCATGCCGGCGAGGAGTTTGGCTATGTCTTGAGCGGCTGCCTTCGCCTCACACTGGGAGAAGAAGAGCACATGCTCCACCCTGGAGATAGCTATCACTTTGGCCCGTATGCGCTGCATGGTTACGAGGCTATGGGGGACGAGCATGTACGCCTCATGTGGGTTCAGACGCTCAAGGATCTCAAGATTCGAAGTGGGACGCCAAAGGATCCAACGTAATCCCGTTGCCGGATCCTCTAGAGGTCACCGTGAGCGGTGCGGGCGATTATCTCGTCCTGCAGTTCGCGGCCGAGGCTGGTGAAGTAATCGCTATACCCGGCCACACGTACGATCAGGTCGCGATATCTCTCCGGATAACGTTGCGCCTCGCGCAGGGTGTCTGAATCGACGACATTGAACTGCACGTGGTGACCATCGAGGCGGAAGTAGGAGCGTACGAGATGAGCCACCTTCCTCAGTTCCGTTTCACCGCCCAGCACATCTGGCAGGAATCGCTGGTTGAGGAGAGTCCCGCCAGTGCGCACATGATCGATCTTGCCCGCCGATTTCAGCACCGCCGTCGGCCCATGTGTGTCCATACCCTGTGTCGGCGAGATGCCGTCCGACAGCGGCGTACCAGCGAGTCGACCATCGGCGGTCGCCCCTACCATTTGGCCGAAGAATACATGCACCGTGGTCGGAAGCAGATTGACTCGGTACGTCCCGCCCTTGGTGTTTGGACGTCCGTCGATCGCGGTGAAGTATGCGTCAAATATCCGCTGTGCAATACTGTCGGCTCTCTCGTCGTCGTTTCCGTATTTCGGCGCAGAGAGTAACGTCCGTCGAATGTCTTCATGCCCCGCAAACTCGGCATCGAGCGCCGCAAGAAGCTCGGACATCGTCAACGCATGTTGCTCGAAGATCAGCGTGTTGATTGCGGCCAGCGCATCGGTTGTCGTCCCGAGGCCGACGCCTTGGATGTACGTAGTCGGGTAGCGGGGTCCGTGACCGTTATAGTCTTCGCCCCGCTCAATGCAATCGTCGACCAGCGCGGAGAGGAACGGTGCCGGCATTCGCTCTGCAAACAGGGCCTCGACCCGATTGTTCCCTTCGATCTTCAGGTCGACGAAGTAGCGAAGCTGGTCTTCGTAAGCTGCAAACACCTCGTCGAACGTCTTGAACTCCTGTGGATCGCCGGTCGCCGGACCGAGGCGCTTGCCTGATCGCGGGTCGACACCATCATGCAGGGCGAGTTCGAGGATCTTGGGCCAGTTCATATAGCCGGTGAGGACGCAGCTCTCCTTGCCGAACGCGCTGATCGTCACACACCCGCTCGGTCCGCCGCAACGCGCGTCTTCGATCGTCTTCCCGACTCGCAAGAACTCCTGCAGGATTGCGTCGGTATTGAAGATCGACGGCTGGCCAAAACCTTGACGCACTACCTCCAGGGCGCGGATGAGGAAGCGGTCCGGGTTCTTATTCGACAGCTGGATGCACGAGCCCGTGTACGGAAGTCGCATCTCTTCGATAACATCGAGTATGAGGTAGGAGAGAGCATTCACAGCGTCCGCACCGGACGGGGTGACACCGCCGACGTTGATCAACGCGAAATCGTTGTAGGTAGCGCTCTGTTCTTCGGTGACGCCGACTTTGGGTGGAGCGGGCTGGTTGGAAAACTTGATCCAGAAGCACTCGAGGAGTTCCCGCGCACCGTCGCGCGTGAGGCGTCCCTCATCGAGATCACGTTTGTAGAACGGGTAGAGGTTGACGTCGAGCCGTCCAGGGTTGAATGAATCCCACTCGTTCAGTTCGATTATCACGCCGAGATGGATGAACCAGTATGCTTGCAGCGCCTCATGAAACGTGCGTGGGGCGTGCGCCGGAACCCGCGAACAGATCTCGGCGATCCGTTCCAATTCGGCACGGCGTATGGGATTTTCCGTTTCGGAAGCGAGCTGTCGCGCACGCTCGGCGTGACGCGCGGCGAAACTGATGACCGCGTTGCAGGCAATCGACATCGCCGACAGTTCTTCCACCTTCTCCCCCCGCCTCGGATCATTCGACGCCGCGATCCGCTCCCTGGAGCGCTCGATCCGTTCCAAGAAGTCAAGCAGGCCAAAGCGGTAGATTTTGTCGTCAAGCACGGCGTGTCCGGGCGCTCGCTGCTCCATGAACTCAGTGAATACGGCGGCGTCGAATGCGTCATGCCACGCCGGCGCAAGCATCGCGAAGATCTGGTGGCGCATGCTGCGATTCTCCCAGTAGGGGATCACCGTGCCTTCGTACAGCAACCTAACCGCGTTGTCGACCGAGAACGGAGTTCGCGCGCGGTCGTTGAGAATCTCCAGATCCTGGAGTGAATGACAGCACAGTTCCGGGTAGGTCGACGTTGCCTTCGGCGCCGGGCCGCGCTCTCCGACGATCAGCTCGTCGTCGCCGATCCATATCGTTTGGTGTTCAAGCAGATAGTGCAGCGCCAACGCGCGCAGCACCGGCGGTGACGAGGCGGCAGCCGCCTCATCACTGCGGTAGAATCGCGTCAAGAGCTCCGCTCGCTCGCTGCTGACAAGTGGCGTAGCTTCGACAGAGCGCTTTCTCAAGCGTTCGATCCGCTCGTTCATTGTTTCAGCCTCCGATCGTCATCGGGATATCAAGCTGAGACCGCAGTATCCAGACTGCCCTATCGATAGCAGCCGGTTCGGGAGGCATCATACTGGTCTTATTGTTCTGTCCGAGCCGCTGTCGCTTCCGTTCACCGCCACGGTGGTACGGCAACACTTGCACCGCTTCAACACGCGAAAGCGATGCGACAAACTGTGCCGTAGCGGCGAGGTTCGCTTCGTCGTCGTTGATTCCAGGGATGAGCGGAATCCTTACCCAGATCCGGCTTCCGAGCGAATCGAGCAGGCGAGCGTTTTTCAGTATCGGCACATTCGATACTCCCGTCGCCGCGCGGTGGCGCACGTCGTCCATCAACTTGATGTCGTACAAGAAGAGGTCGGCAACCGCCGCCGCTGCTCGCAGTATGCTCTCCGCGACGTACCCGCAGGTATCGATCGCCGTGTGAATCCGCCGCTCCTTGCATGCGCTCAAGAGTGCTAGCGCAGCCTCTGGCTGATACAGTGGTTCGCCGCCGGAGAGCGTCACACCGCCGCCAGACTCGTCGTAGAAGACGACATCCGACTCAATCACTCGCAGTAATCGCTCGATGCTTTGCTCTTCGCCGGCGATCGTTCGTGCACCACACGGGCAGGCGGTCACACATGTACCGCATCCGGTGCAAACTTCACGATCGGTTATCACGCTTCCGCCTTCGAAGCAAATTGCGCCCACAGGGCAGGCATCGACGCAGGTGGAACATTGTCTGCAGCGATCCTGATCTACCAGAAGTTCCGGCTCAGGAGACTGACTTTCCGGGTTATGGCACCAGAAGCAGGAGAGCGGACAGCTCTTGAAAAAGACGGTGGTTCGGATTCCCGGACCGTCGTGGATTGCAAACCGCTTAATGTCGAAAACGGTGCCCGGGGGGATCGCTACGTCTTGTCTCTTTCTTTCAGTATTACTGCACGCAGTATGCATCGACATCTAGCTCCCAAATATCAAACGATATCACTATATTGGTGTTGAGGCAAGTGCTTGCAGCGAAGAAGCTCGCTAATGATCTTCAATAATACTGAAGAGCAATCATATTAGTACTCGACTATATGAGAAGGATCGGCTCTCTCGTGAGCCAAGTCCCCTGCTTCATTATGATTGGGAGTATCACTGACAGAAGATATGCCAGCCGTGCTCCTAGGATTATCACACCCACCTGATCCAAGAGTGTGCCGGAGAATGTCTCCCCATCAAAACACTGTAGACTGCAATTTGCGATAGGAAGAGTGCTTCCCCGAACTTGTCTACGAAAATAACCATGGGGACAGGATCGGATATCTCTATGACATGGGGACTCCAGGACCGAGGTCGAAGCAGTCAAACGTGAGATGATAACCCAGCGGATGATGAAGAGATATTTCGAGCAGGAGCACTACCTCTCATCCATACCGTCGTCATCGACGAGGTGCGTTATGGCTTGCTTCCAAGTCTGCGGCTAACCTAGTCTTAGCATAGCAGGGAGCTTGTGAAAGACTATAGTTGCAGAGTTCCCCCATATGCCGAGGGGAGGTGTTCCCAGGAGATGAAGATCCTTGTCACAGGTGGCGCAGGCTTTATCGGCAGTGCTCTCGTAACGTTGTTGCTCCACGCGGATCACACTGTGCGTGTCCTCGATCGAGAACCGCCTCATGCGCGCCAAGCCGGTTTCGAGTACGTGCAGGATGACCTAGTCGACGCCGAAAAGGTTGCGCGGGTGCTTGTCGGCATTGAAGTCGTGTACCACCTCGCGTGGGCCTTCCACCCGGAAGACGGTCGGCGTGAGGTTGAGGAGAATCTGCTCGGAACCTTGAACCTGCTTAAGGCCAGCACGGAAGCAGGAGTAGGGCACTTCATCTTCGCCAGCAGCGCCGTGGTGTACGGCCCAACGGGGGAGCGGCCGGTCAGCGAAAACGATCCCTGCCACCCCGAGCAGACCACAATCGGCGGGCCGGCCTACGGGATCACCAAACTCGCCTGCGAAGGTTATTGTCTTGCAGCCCAACGCAACGGACCTGCAGTGACCATCCTGCGTCTACATGGCGTGTTTCACGAAGCTCGGCTCGGTCAGTTTTCGCCGATGTTCGAACAAGCCGCTGAGGGCAGGGATCTCACGGCGATAGCCGAGGCAGGCGGTCAATACGCCCATCTCGACAACGTGACCTGGGCGATGCGTGAGGTGCTCGGACGGGACGAATCGCTGGGAGAGGTGTTCAATGTCGCGGGGCAGCAGGTGTACCACGATGCAATGATTGCGGAGTACATCGCGAAGAGGGCGGGAACCGGAAGTCGGGTCGTCCTACAAAGCAACCCCAGCCAAGCCATGATCTCGGTTTCTATCAACAAGCTCACTCGAACCATCGGATACCGACCCCGTAAGCGTGATTTCCTCAGAGATCTCATTGACGCCCGATTCTCGTGAACGCAGCGTGAGTTAGATCTCAGTTTCCCCTATCCGCGAGCATCTGATGACGCATCGCCCGCGGGCGAGTTAGGGCTTTACCATACGATTCGTCCGTCTTTGACCACTCTATGAGCCGATCACAGGGAGGTGTGTCGCATTCGGAGCAATGCGTGAGGTGTTTTCATCCACGCAACACTGAAGGATCCAGCAGTCGGCCGACCAGTAAATCGACTGATCGCCGCGGCAGCTCGGTCATCCTCCTCAGCCTTTGCCCTGAGCTCGCTTCTTGCGCATGACCTCTTCATAGACCGCTTGCGTCTCAGTAAGCATTCTATCCAGGGTGAACTCCTTGAGCGCCTTCGCGCGACCTGCTCGGCCCATACGATGGCGAAGCTCTGGGTTGTCGAGCAACTTCTGGATCGCTTCAGCCAGATGTTGGGGATCATTCGATGGAACCAGGAATCCGGTCACTCCATCCCTGACGAGTTCGGCCATCCCACCGACCCGTGTCGCGACAACGGGGAGTCCAGCCATCATTGCCTCGATGACTGTGTATGGCAATCCTTCCCACCGGGATGAGAGCGCGAACACATCGGATGCGGCAAGGATTTCGGGGATGTCCTCTCTCTGTCCCGTAAAAATGACCTGGTTCTCCAGTCCCTTCTGTGTCGTAAACTGTTCAAGATCCGTGCGAAGTCCCCCGTCTCCAACCACGAGCAACTTGTATGTACCTCGCAGCCGGCTTGCCGCCTCGAGTAGCGCACCCGGGTCCTTCTGCGGCGAGAGCCGTCCCACCATTGTCAGAACCGGCTCCTCCCCCAGGTTCAGACGCGTGCGGACCTGAGCCCCTACAGCGGACACAAAGGGCGTAGGATCGACGCCATTATGGATTGTCACAACGCGGGCCGCTGGAGCCAATTTGAGCCTTAGCGCAAGCTGCCGGTCACGCTCCGAGACGCAGATGAGCTTGGCCGTCGCCTTGGCCGCAAACCACTCAGCCAAGACAAGCAGGCGCTTCGCGCGGGAGTTGCGCTCCTCAGTGAACGACCAACCATGGGCGGTGAAGACTACGGGTTTCCGCAGTGCAAAGCCCAACATCCGCGCAGTATAGCCGGCCTTTGTAGAATGCGCAGACAAGAGGTCTGGCTGGAACGCCCGAATCGCCCGCATGGCCGGTCCCAAGCTGCGCAGATCGTGCCTGAGTTGGACGGCGTGGACGAAATGGCGATTCGGGAACAGCGTAACCCCAAGCTGTCCTGCCTTGCCCATTAGGTAAGGCTCAGCGGCTGCAACCAATCCCACAGCATCGCCTCGCTCGCAGTCCGCTTTCATCTGGTAAAGCACATGTCGGGAGGCGCCACCGAATTCCGCAGCCGTAACAACGTAGAGGATCCTCACCTGAGTCTCCTTTCATCACTCGCTATTGTAGGCGTTGCAAATCCCAACAAGTGCACCGATAAGGGTGACGGCAGCCCTGGGACCGGAGATAGCTACGCCTTGCCGATCGGGAACCTGCGGCTGACGCCCCTTGAAAGCTCAGAACAAACTCCTGAAACCCGCAACGTTCACAGCGCGTGGGAAGCTGCGGAATCCGCACCCTAATGATCATCCATCCTCCGTTCGGCAGCTGCGTCAAGAATCCCCTGGACGATCGTCTCCCAGAAATACTCCTGTGTTCGCTGCTGTGCTCTGAGCCCCATCTGTCTGGCTGCGGCTGGATCCTCTGCCAGCCAAAGGATCGCACGTGCCAACGCCGAGGAATCTCCGGGCGAGGAAAAGAGCATTTCGTCCTCTGAGAACAGCTTACGAAGATTCGGAAGATCGGGGGCGATAGTCGGGCGTGCCATGGCCGCATACTCGAAGAGCTTAATCGGCGCCCCGGTAGCCAGGGTGTTCGGCAACACGGCAATATCGAACCGCGCGATCTCTTCAACCGCCGCCTTGTGAGGCCGGGGACCGAGCCACTCAACGCAGTCATCCACCCCGAGCTCCCGAGCGCGAGCATGCAAGTCAGCGTACTGCTCACCGCTGCCAATTACCCGGAATTGCCAACGCCGATCCCCCGGGGCGCCGAGCTCACGAAGGGCCTGCAGGAGGAGACCAACGCCATGCCAGCGGCTGAGGCTTCCCACGAAGCCGATCACACAGCGACCTGCCCCGTGCAAGAACGGCGGATGCTCACACGCAAGTTTGGCACCCCACCGCAAGAATCCCTGCGGGACACCATTGGGCACCACCAGAATCTTCTCCTCAGGCAGTCCCAATCCCGCATAGTAATCCTTCGAGGCCTGGGAGATGGTGACTATAAGCTTAGCCTGCTGGCCGAGCGCGAGCATGCTCTGACGGTGAAGTCCCTTGAAGTAACCCTCACCGCGGAATGCCCGCTCGACAGGGAACGGAGCATCAAGATGAGCAATCAGGGGGATCTTGGCCGCCTTTGCCAGCCGCGCTCCCACAAAGTCGTAGATGGAGGCCCGGTGGAGGAGAACGTCGAACCGTTCGCGGCGTACCGTCCGGCGGGCAAGCCTAAACAGACGACGATTGAGCGCCTGTTTCAACATGTCCGTGCACCACCAAGGGAGCCGACGCAGGGCGGTGCGAACACGACCTAGGCTTGTTCTGAACTGGTAGGGTCTCAGAGGTTCAGGGCCGACCAATCGCACGGTGTGCCCCAGCTTCCGGAGGGCTTCGGCCATCTCCTGCACCTGGATCGCGTCCCCACCACGACCTACAAGGCCATATGTGAACAGGATGTGCATGCTCGAAATCATTGATGGAATCCCGCCTTCCTCATAACCCGATAACCTCCCACGCTCCAGCTGCACCGACCGTCCCGCTCCCTCGTTCCCGGTTGCCGCACTGAAACCATTGCCGAGGCCATCAAAAAACCGGACGGTTAAGAACGTCTGGCGAGCGGTATAGCTAATCATAATGCTTCGTCAATGATTCCCTTGATCTCCTTCACAAAACGCTCCGCTGAGAATCGTGACCCCCTCGCCACCATCTCGGAGCTGATAGTATCCTGGGTTCGTTCGTCCGCTAAGACACTAGTAATCTTATCGACCGCCTCGTTTCTACTGCCGTAAACCAGGCGTTCGTCTCGCTCGACTATCTCCACCTGGCCACCGCTGTCAGGCACAAAGACGATACACCCCGCCTTGGCCATCTCCGCAACCGCAATCCCGAACGGCTCATTCTCCATCCCATGAATCCCAAACCGATGGCGTGCGAGCATCTCGGCAAGACTAGCTCGCGTTACGGGTCCCTCCACCGAGACCCAGTCCTTGTGTTGTTTCTGCGCCGCAAACACCTTTCGCATGTAGCGGGAGTTTCCTGGCGGTCCGATGATATGGAGATGGACGCCGAACCCCCGCTCTCGAACAGCCCGCAGGATCGCAATCATCTCCAGGACGCGCTTCGATACCACGATCCTTCCCACACAGACGAACCCTCGCTCCCTATCTTTCAACGGTACTCGTGGAAACTCCAGCGTTACGGGAGGGTAGACCGTCTTGGTAGGAATTCTATAGACCGTCTCCACAATCCTCCCTGTCCAGTCGGAGACCGTAAGTGTGAGATTCGCTTTGATGCCATTCTCTGAGAAGCCGGATACCGCTCGCCCCGCGCCCAGATATGCTCTTCTGAACCAAGACGGGCGCTGGTACCAGTCCTGGGGAGTGAAGAATCGCATCTCACGCGTTGCGCGTTCCGCGAACTGGGGAAAATTGGTATATTGGACCCCAGGTTGGCCGAAGTCCATTTCGCTGGAGGCGCTGAAGAACAAGACACGCTTGTCCGGCCATCTCTTGCAACGGCGCATGAGCCAATGCAGCTTCATTAGAGTCCACCTCTGACCGATTGATCGGCTGCTAAACGGGAAACCTAACGTCAGAGCCCGAAAATCCCCAACCTGCAAGTTTGTGCCGAACCGATCATTCAATATGGCAGCATCGGCGCGGTCGAATGTAAGCACCGTGACCGGAGCCAAGTCCTTTCCCGCCTGTATCGTCCAGGCTGCCACCGATTCCGCCCCGCCCTGCCGGAAGTGCGGCTGTATCACGACGATGCCTCCGCCCGGTTGCGGACGGCCGGTGGCTACTTCGGCTCCCACGTCTTGTACCATCGATCCTCAAGTATGACATCAAGGAGCTGCCGCGTGCTCTCCTCCCACGTCAGCCACTTCATGCCTTGAACTGAAGGAGCCTTCCCCTCTTCATCAAGCCTCAACCACTCCATCACTGCATCCGCAAGATCTTGAGGTTCGCTGCCGGAGAAGTAGAGCGCGTGCTCACCACATATCTCTCTTGTCACAGGCACGTCGCGAGCGATGATTGGCAACCGGCAGCGCGCTGCCTCAACCAGAGGCAGCCCGAAACCCTCTCCCTCCGAAGCCATGATCAGTGCACTGGCATCTTGATAAAGTCGGAGAAGTTCTTCATCGGACGGACCATCCACCCACCAGATTCGCTTCCTAAACTCCGGGTGACGCCGAAGCTGCGTAGGAAGCCCTTCCAGGCTTGAGCGCCTACCCGCTAGAACCAATCCAACATCCGCACGTGCACGCCACAGACGCTCGAATGCCGCTGCAGCTTGCGCATGTCCCTTCCCAGGCCCGATTGTTCCGACCACCAGAAAAGTCGGCCGGGCCCTCATTGATTCAAGCACGGCTGCCTGCCCAGGTGTTCTGCCCGACGATGTAAGGCTTGCTTCGATATCAGCACCGAGGTGGAAGTACCCAACTCTGAAAGGGTGGTCGCATCGCTCTCCCTGCACCTCAAGCCAGTCTACCAAATTGTCGGCGACAGCTCGCGAAATGCAGATTGCGCCATCGCCCATGTTCACAATCAACTTCAGCCACTGCTCGAAAGTCGGTGCCAGCTCACGTGGAAAATTCTCAGAGTGAAGCAGCGGCAACAGATCATATACGATGAAGTAGGCTTCCCCTCCTTGGTTGCGCAGCATGCGGAAATAGTCCCTGTTGTTCAAGGCAGCATGTGGTGCCCAGTTCAGGCCGAGGAAAACATCTCCTCTCAGGACTTCGACGGGGTCATCTGGCAAGGGGAGGATCGGTATCCCCAGCATCCGACACGTGAATTCACGCGCATAACAATACCCCCTTCGGGACACGGCCTTTATCGGTTCCACCCTGAATCCTTGGACCGGCGCAGCTAGCAAGGTCTGCACAATAGCTCTCGTGGTCCGCTCTATGCCCGTTCCGAGGTCCCCACAAGCCAGGACGGAGATGTCCACAAGCAGCTGCCGACCTCTCTCCTCCAGTTGAGAAGCGTTCATAGCCAAAGCTACCGCTGTGGTTGCCAGCTCCTTTCCAGGCTGCGGCCGTCGAGATTCGTCATCAGCCAATGCTCGCACTAGCCGTCTCCGGCGCGCGTGCGGACCGACATCAGCGAAGTGCTCAATGGCGTCACGACAATGAACAGCTCCCTTGAACGGCGTGTGCAGTTGCTGGAAGTGGCTCCGCGCAGCTTCCCTCAGCGCTTTTCTCAACTCAGGATCCTGATGAAGCCGTTCGAGGGCAGCAGTCAACTCACCAACTTCGAATCCATCTTCAAGCTTGACCACAACGCTGCTAGGCCGTTCCGCTTCGGCCCCGTGGGCGTTCACTACCAAGGGCACGCCGTACGCAAGGCAGTCAAGAACCGACCTTGACGTCTCTCCGCGAGATCTCGTGCGAAGCTGCACCGCTGCGTCAGCGGCAGCGAGATAGGCTTGGTAGAGGTCCTCATGCACGTATCCTGTACCATAGACCTGATCAGCGCCAGAGAAGGTACTCGTTTGCTTCCGGTAGGAGTCCACAACATCGGGCGCTGCGCCGACAAACACTAAGCGACACCGAGGATCCTTCGCTAACAGAGAGCCAGACCAGGCCTCCAGCAGTCGGTCAGGAAGACGAGTAGGACCAAGGAACAAACCGAACGAGCACACCATGTAGTCATCGTCTCTCAGGCCAAGCCGGGCACGGGCTGCATCACGTTTTAGCGACGCGGGCATTCTACGGACCGAAGGCATGAATCGCAGTTTCTGGAGAACATGATGTCCGTACCACTTCTCTGCGAGTTCCATCGCGTGACGAGAATGGACGATGACCCCATCCGCTCCGTCGAATACGCTAAGACTACACGGGTACTGCCAGGACACAATCTCCCCGTTTCTTTCACTCAGTTCAGCAACAGCCCGGTAGCCGTGTGCGCGATAAAGCTCTCGCCGGAAAACCCCCGGCGCATAACCCGTACCGTCCATCCAGCGTAGCACATTGCTGAGATAGAGGTCGTGTAGCACAACTACTCCGGGATGACTCTCCAGCAGTTCGAACATATGCTTATGGAATTCGGAGTTTCCGAATTGATAGAGTTTACGATCGTAGCGGTCGGCATGCGCGTCGAACCATTCTGCAGTTCTGATAGGGAAATTAGCCGTTAGCCAGGGATCGGACACCTCCGACTGATCTACGATCAGTTCGATGCGATAGTACCGCGCCAGTTCCGGTAGCAGGTCCCTGCTGTAGTCAGCAATGCCGGTTCTAGCAGGTGGAAGAGGTGAAACATAAGCAAGTGTCATCTTGCCAATGCGCTGCGGCACCGAGGATTGGTTGCCCCTCATCTGCTCTGTGTGGAAAGCATCGAATGCCGACAGAACCCGTTTGGCACTCTTCTCCCAAGAGAAGCGTTTGGCTTGCTCCAAGCCGTGCGTCTTTAGTGCCTCATGAAACCTCCGGTCGGTCAGAGCTTCTTGCATCTTCTCCGCGACGGCCTCTGGCTTTTTGGGATCAAACAGTGCTTGTTCCCACCCGACAACCTCAGGAATAGAGGAAGCGTGCGAAGCAATCACCGGCGCGCCGCAGGCCATGGCCTCCAAGGGCGGTAGGCCGAAGCCTTCATAGAGAGAAGGAAAGACAAAAAGCGTGCATAGGTTGTAGAGAAGAGCGAGATCATCGTCGGGAACAAACCCTGTGAACACTACATCATCGGGGCGCAGGTCTTCCCGGCGCGAGAGCTCTGCAAGACGTCTTCTATTGTGTTCCTGAATATCGCAGACAATCACAAGCTGCTGTGCGTCCCGTAGGGCTCGTGGCAGGTAACCGTAGGCTTTGATCAATCCTTCGACATTCTTCCGAGGATCGATCCCTCCCGTGTACAAGATGAAGTGCCGGGTGAGTCCGTATCGGCGTCGTAGACTTGCTTCGGCCTCTGGATTCACCTGAATGGGGCGAAACTCGGGGCCATGCCCAGCAGAGACGTTTATGAGCTGATCTTCTGGAAGCCCAAGTCTCTCTACGGCGTCTTGGCGCGTGTGTTCCGAGATCGTAAGCCACAGATCAGCATTCCTTATATGCTGTAGTTTTCGGTAATACCATGCTTGGTTGCTGCATTCTCCAAGATACATCCCTGGATAAATGAGCGGTATGAGATCATAGAGCGTAACCGCAGTGAACACGCGCTCGGGGCCTTCACCTACCGATGTAACGCTGTCATCCATCCAGCCTTCGACTAAGCTTGGGACCCAAACGAGATCAGGGTTGAGGCCTGCCAGAAACGACTCGCGCAAGAGTTCGGCCGTTCCTCTCCGCTGCTTGTTTGCGGGATCGCGGCCGGCTACCGGCCCAGGAGCTTGCCATACGACAATTCGCTCTTGAGGTACCATCGCTCCGAAAGCTCTCCGCAAAGGCTCGATCGTGTCGGGCAGGGAAGCATTCAGGGCGATCCAGATCTCATGATCCGTTCCCAGCTTTGCCATTGCCAGGGCAAGTGAAAGCGAATACCGACCTATTCCCCGGTCCTTACTCGTTCCTTGTGAGCTTTGAAGATCGATGACGATTCTCATAGCTTCGTCTTGGAAGTCGCCTTTTCAATTGCCACTTCAAGCTCCACGAGCACCCGCCGGGCTGACTGTGGGAGATCTGCCTCTCCAGGCCCCAACAGGCCCTGAGGACCTCTGTCAGCTGCCAACCCAATGTTGCGTCTCTCTAGGAAGATGAGACGATCTACGCGAGCCCGTAGGGCCGGGTTCATATCCAAGAGCCTCTTCCCGAGGGATCGCAGCCGTCGGTCTTGGGCAGTCCAGCGGACAAGCCTGCCAACCCACTGAAGCACAAGCCGAGGCGCTGCGTGTTCGGAATTCAGCAGCATTCTGCGAATCCACGGCATGATCCCAAGCATTGCCTGCTTTGCCACCCTCAACGGTGCGGTGATCCGCCAGGAGGTGCTGGCGCGTATGTCCTTCAACGAACTACTTAGTTCTTCCACTTCTCCGCACAGGGCAGCTCGTTCCGCTTGCACGGTCGTAAGTTCCGCGGCGGCCCGATCGCGGGCCTGCTCCAAGCCCTCCAGCTGGCCCAGGAGAGCCTCTCGCTCCGCCTGCACGGTTATCAGCTCTGTGGCAACCCGATCGCGGGACCGCTCCAAACCTTCAACCTGATTCTGGAGAGCCTCTTGCTCTGTCCGCGCTTTCCATTCGCTGTACAGCATGAAGCTATCGTGAGTATTGGGAGGTGATCCGAACGCTTGTTTCAGTTTTCCCCTTTCCCTGGCTACATAGAACCGGTTTACTCCGTCGAAGTAAACGAAGTCGTAATCCCGCACGAGGAGGAAAGGTTCCCAATCTCCAAAGGAAAGAGCGGGCGAGAGTGGCTCTGTCGCCTCAACAACCACAATCCACGGGCGGATTCGCGAGAGGTCTAGGCCTTCCAGTACGGATTTCTCCGTACCCTCCACATCGATCTTGAGAAAGTGGACTTCGTCGACGTTATTCACATCACAGATCTCCGTCAGAGTCGCACAAGGGATCCTCCGCTCAATCACGTCCCAGCCGTCTCCTCTCAATCGGTCCGCGATGACCTCATCCATCGTAGACAGGCCTGTTCCCGGGACCTCGAAGAACTGCGCCAGTCCGTTCCGATCCCCGGCCGCGAGCATGAGATTGATGTCTTCGGGACGGTCTAGGACAAGCCTGTCGAAATACTCCTGCACTGGTTCAATGTTAATTCCCCGCCAGCCCCGTTCATGAAACGCTCTTGTTACAGAGCCTTCTATCGGATCACATGCGCCTACGTCGATGTAGAAACCCTTCTCGATGTCTTTGAGCGCACGGCAAAGCATCACATCTTCGAGATTCTGCGCGTACGAGATGAACGTCATGCGAAGGTCCCCCCCGTGGAAGAAGGCCGGGCGCTTGCTCCAAACGCGGCTGCTCTCCAATACTCGAGGGTGTCACGCAGCGATTGGTCTATCGACCTCTCGACTCTCCATCCCGTAAGCATACGGAATTTCGTACAGTCCCCTAATAAGACTTGAACATCAGCAGCGCGGTATCTGTCAGGATCTTGGCGGATTTCGATCTTCTCGCCTGTCATGGAAAGGAGCTTCTCAAGGATCTCCCGAATCGAGAATGCCTTCTCAGAACAGATGTTGTACGCTTCCCCTGCTTTGCCCTGATCCAGGGCAAGCCAGTCCGCCAATACCACGTCTCTCACATCTGTCAGATCCCGCCTTGCCTCAACGTTTCCGATGGTAATCGTAGGCTCTTTCAAGCCCTTCTCGATCTCGGCAATCTGCTTGGCAAGGCTTGCGACAACATAGTCCGGGGACTGGCGCGGGCCAATGTGGTTAAACGGCCGTACTCTGACGATGTGCAAACCGTAGCTCTTGTGATACTGATGTGCCAGCAGATCCGCGCTGGCTTTGCTGACGCCGTAGGGATCCACCGGCCGAAGCGGGACTCCTTCGCTGGTCGGGATTTCGGACTTCTCTACCATGCCATACTCGCTGGCCGTGCCAACGTACAGGAGCCTGACATCTGATGATGCTTCCTTGACCGCTTCAAAGAGGTTGAGCGTACCGTAGAGGTTCACGTCGAACGTAAGGCGAACGTTACGATGCGACATCGGCACGTGGGCAATGGCTGCTAGATGGTAGACCTCATCCGGCTTGGCCTGAGAAACCACTTCTTTCAACCTCGTGCAGTCCCTAAGGTCACAAGCGTGCAACTCGAGACGCTCTCGGATGTGTTCGATATTGCCTGCATCATCCAGCGCATAGTCAAGTCCGGCGACCTGATAATCTTTGGCAAGCAACAGTTCAACCAGATGAGAGCCGGCAAATCCCATAACCCCCGTGATCAGCGCCTTCGGCATCGGTTCTCCTAATCAGAGCGCCTTCAGATCCCTCTCAACCATCATCTCTATCAGGCCATCGAAAGAAACCCCGGGGGTCCATCCCAAGTGCACGCATGCCTTAGTTGCGTTTCCCACCAACCGGTGGATCTCTGCCGGTCGGAAGAACTCCGGTTCCACGTGTACCAACAGCTTTCCCGTCTTGGTATCAACACCCTTTTCATCCAGCCCCTTCCCTTCCCACTGCACGTCGATCCCAACCGCCTCGAACGCCAATTCGACAAACTCCCTCACCGAATGTGCCTCGCCAGTGGCGATCACATAGTCATCAGGCGTGTCCTGCTGTAGCATGAGCCACATTGCGCGGACGTAGTCACCAGCGTAACCCCAATCCCTCATAGCCTCCAGGTTCCCAAGACTGATCCTATCCGCCAGCCCCAGCTTGATCCTGGCAACGCCGTGGGTGATCTTCCTCGTAACGAATTCCAGCCCTCTCCGCGGCGATTCGTGGTTGAACAGGATGCCAGAGCAACAGAACATGTCGTAGCTCTCTCGGTAGTTCACCGTGATCCAGTGACCGTATGCCTTGGCAACTCCATAAGGGCTACGGGGGTAGAAAGGTGTCTTCTCTGATTGAGGGGTTTCCTGAACCTTTCCGAACACCTCGCTGCTCGACGCTTGGTAGAACCGGATCTCGGGATTTACCTTTCTTATGGCCTCGAGCATTCTCGTCACCCCGAGGCCGGTGACCTCTCCGGTCAGGAGTGGCTGCTCCCAAGAAGCGGGCACAAATGATTGCGCGGCCAGGTTGTAGATCTCGTCCGGTCCCACCTCCTTCACGACCTCAAGGAGAGAACTCTGATCGTGCATATCGCCCGACACCAGCGTGATGGAATTTTGGAAATGGCTAATTCGCTCGAAGGCAACGGTACTGGTCCTTCGCTTCAGCCCATAGACCTTGTACCCCTTATCGAGCAGAAACTCTGCTAGATACGAGCCATCTTGCCCGGTTATCCCAGTAATGAGGGCTCTCTTCTCCATTCGTCTCCTCCCTGTGCCGTCCATCGAGTTAGGCTCGTCGGGCTCGCGCCACAGGATTCACATCATCGTTTTCTCATCGCGATGTGAATACTTGTCCACAACAAGCTGCCCTGTCGCAGGACTATATGTGGGTATTTGTTCCACCGTAGTTTATAGTACAGTATATCCCCGTATTCTTCTATGTGCCGTTTTAGGTGTTCTGCCGCCTCCATGAATTCGATTGTTGTACTGAGCGTTCTCTGGGAGAGGCGAAGATCGAGAGGATCCAAAGGTTCCCATAGATCTGGATTCATGATTAGATCCCGAACCTGCGCCTCGTCAAACATGATTATTCCTGGTAAGCCGAACTCCTCCCCAGCCAATCGAAACTCCGTTGAGAGCGAAAGGATTCCCCCTGGCCGCAGCACGCGCCACATTTCCCGAAGGGATTGTCTAATGTCTTCCAGGGCTCCGAAGTGTTCAAGAGCGCTCGACGAGAACACACCATCGAAGGAAGCGTCTTCGTAGGCAAGGTTCAGGGCATTCATGTGCTGCACTACAAGCCTGCGGGAGTTCCACTCATTCGGCCAGTAGCGCCCCGGATCTGTGAGCATCCGGGCACTCGAAGACTCTTCCCAGCCTTCCTCGAGGTAAAGGTCCGTGGCGAAGACTCGTCGGACGTGCTTCGTCAGGTAGAACAACGTGGGCTCAGACCCAGCCCCAACTCCTAGCACCTCTGTTCGGCCGTCCAGCAACCCTTCTTCGGCAAGCGTTCGAACTGCCATTCCGACTTCCCAATACTTGCGGTACTCATAGCCAGCCGGGAACTGGTCACCGAGACAGCGG
>CAZBSW010000003.1:0-20276 GCA_964494835.1 uncultured Thermotogae bacterium | reverse complement strand
CCCGTGATGACGGTCTGATCGAAATCAGAGCGGAAATTGTTGTTGACAGCATCTCTCACAAAGGTATAATAATTGGAACCAAGGGGAACGTAATTAAGCGCATTGGTAGCGAGGCACGGCCGCAGATCGAAGCGCTCTTGGGGGCGCACGTATATCTCGAGTTGATGGTGAAAGTCATTAAAGGATGGACCAAGAATAATCGAGAGATCGAACAGTTAACCGGAGAAGGGAGCGTACCGCGGTAGATGTCAAGTGGAATGTCGGGGCGGATACTTGTTGTCGATGACGACCGGGACTGGTGTGTCATCCTCGACAAGATTCTCACCAGATTTGGCCATCAAGTTGAGGCGGTGGCAACTGGTGAGGATGCGCTTTCCGCACTTGAACGGGGACATTTCGACATTGTATTCCTCGACATTTCGCTTCCTGACGTATCCGGAATGGAGTTGATCCCGCACATACGCGCCATGTGCCCAGACATCATGATCGATGTCTTCACCGGACATGGGGAACGATATAGGGCGGTGGATGCGCTTCATCAAGGCGCAGATCGCTACATTGAGAAAGTGGCCGACGCGGATTCTCTGCGGGATATAGTGGAGCGCACGCTCGAACGGCAGTGGCTCATTCGCTCGCTTAATGCACAGCGGACACGTTACGCACAGCTGATCGGAAATGCCCCGATTGGGGTATTCACGATCGATCCCAACACCAGCAAGCTTACCTATGTAAACCAACATCTGATTGAGACCACCGGTTATTCTGATGCCGATCTCATCGGGCATCTACCGTACGAGTTCGTTGCGGAAGAAGATCGCGAGAGGATGATAAGAAGGCTTAGGGATAGGATCGCTGGCGGAATCATCAGTGGTGGAGAAGGGACGTTCTACACGTTGCAAAAAGCTGATGGTACACGGTTCAGATGCCAGATAGAGACACATGTAGTGGAGCTGCCGGACGGCGTCGTAGTTGAAGGGACGTTGCGCGATGCAACGGCAGAGACGCGCCTCACGCACCTTCGGCAGACGGTCATTCGGCTTGGTCAAGGGATCCTCGCCACGCGCGACATCGATCATATCCTGCAGCAAGTTCTGGATGGAATAACCGAGCACAGCGGATTTCAACGTGCTTTGGTCGCCCTGTATGACCTTTCCTCCCCCGATCCGCAGTCGGGGGAGGTCTGCAAGATGCTCGCCTCCGGCCTAACCGATGAGGAACTGGCCGCCTTGCAGAATGAGGTGGCAATGAGCCCGGCCGAGCGGGAGATGGCGTTCTCCGAGCGATTTCGCCTCGGAGACGCATTCTATATTCCGCACGATCAAACACCGTGGGACTCAACGCTCGGCTTAGAAGGGCGAGTATCTCTCGCCGGTTGGCATCCCGATGATTTTCTGTTCATTCCGTTGCGTGGCGCAGTTGGGATTATTGGACACATCTCGGTCGATGATCCGATCGATTGCTCCGCCCCCACCGTCGAAACGCTCGAGCCGGTGGTAGCCCTCGCCAATCTAGCCGCGCTGGCGGTCGAACGTACGTATCGTTTCGCTCAGCTTGACAAGCAAAGAAGAAGGCTGCACGGCCTCTCGCAATTCAGCCGTGAACTGGCGCGGGCGCAAGATGTACAGGAAATGTGCAATCTCGCCGCACGACAGCTACAGCACGATATGAGCTACGAATTCTTCGGCATCTGGATCCGCGACGCCGACGATCTTGTCTTGAATGCCTTTGCCGCTCAAGACGGATATCTCAAAGACAGCGTGGTGTATCCGGGGCTGCGAATGGCGGCTGAGGGTGTTGGATTTGCCAGATGGGTGTTGAGTGAGCAAAAAGAGATTATCGTTCCCGACGTTGACGGCGATGAGCGCTATCTCGAATGGAGCGAATTGACGCGCTCGGAAATCGATGTTCCAATCATGGCTCGGAAGGGAGCACTCGGGGTGATCAGCGTGGAGAGCAGTCGGAAAGCGGCGTTCGGCGATCAGGATCGCGAGATCATCACCGCCCTTGCCAGCCAGCTGGCGGTAGCGATTACAAACCTAACCCGACAAAGGGTGATGTTTCAGGTGCGTACCTTGGGGCACATGCTCAGTGCTGCATCAACGGTGGAGGAATTGATCGACAGCACCCTCACTTTTCTCACTGAGCAGTTTGCAATGCAACACAGCGCCATCTTATTGTCCGATGGTGATGACGTCGTTGTCTGTGGCATCCGCAGACCATCCACCGCCGGAACCGTAGCGATAGGAGAGCGATTTTCTCCCGACAAGGGAATAGTCGGCTGGGTGGCGTCGCACAACCGTTGCGCACTGGTGGGAGATGTCACTGCCGATCGCCGCTATGTAGAAGGATTCGCCGGCATAAAGTCTGAACTGTCCGTCCCGGTAAGTATCTCCGATCGTGTACTCGGTGTATTGAACATCGAAAGTCCGCAGGAGATGTTCTTTGACGATGAGGATCGCCGGCTGTTAGAAGCGGTTGCCGCACAGTTCGCCATCGCACTGTCCAACCTCGAAGCACAGGATCAACTCCGGCGGCAGGCAGTGCGGGATCCCCTCACCAAACTGTTCAATCGTCACTATTTCAACGAGGTGATCAAGGCGGAGCTCGAGCGTGCCGATCGTTATGAACATCCGCTTTCGCTATTGATGACCGATGTCGATGGTTTCAGACGGGTGAATAACACCCTCGGCCATCTTCGTGGCGATGAGGTTCTGCGGCAGGTTGCGCGTATCCTTGAGTCGAGCGTCCGTGCTTCAGACAGCGTGATCCGCTATGGAGGAGATGAGTTTCTAATCCTGATGCCAGAGACATCTGATGAAGAGCCGAGCCGGGTGGCACAACGACTGAAGGACTCTATTGCTCAGCTGGCAACAGAGATGCAACTGGGCGAGATGCCCATCGGTCTGAGCATCGGCATTTACATGCGAAAACCGCATGACGAGCTCTCTGTAGAGGAGATACTGGAGCAGGCCGACAAACGAATGTACGCTGATAAACGGGCAACCAATTGCGGATGGGCGGATGAGTATCGCTATTGATCGACTGAAAACTCCGTACGAACTCGCTTCCTGTGAGAAGCTCCAGCGTGAAATCATCGGCGATAGAGGTATGTTGTCAGTACCCGCATTGATCGCGGTCAATCGCAGCGGTGGTCTTGTCCTTATCGGGAAAGACAGTGATTCAGAGCAGCCGGCTGGGACGATGGTCGATATTGCCTGCAACGACGACGGCGTAGCGTCGTGGTTCACGGCGTTTTATGGAATAAAGGAAGGATTTCGCAATCAGGGGGTGGGTAGCGAATTGCGGATGGAGGAGAGAGAGATTGGACTCCGGGAAGGGATCACACTTGTTACTTGGGCGATCGATCCACTGCGTAGTCTGGATGCACACCTGGCGTTCAACAAGCTGGGCGCGATTGCCGTCGGCTACGAACGTGATCTGTACGGCGAATTGGATGACCCGATGAACCGCGGCCTGGCGACCGACCGGCTTATTGTAGAATGGTGGCTGACATCACCGCGCGTGTTGGCCGTGGTCGATCATCACGCCCTTCCGTATCACTTTCATCTTGGGCTTGATCGGATGGAGGTGGTAACAAGGACCACGGCGGCCGATAATGGTGAACGGCGCCTTTCAGGGTTCAACGATAGCGCACGCGGTGAAGTGATCCTCGTTGAGGTCCCGGCGAAGCTCGACCGATTGCGGACACGGGATGCTGATCTGGCCCGTGATTGGCGCCTTAAGACGCGAGATGTGTTTGAGCACCTGTTTACCACAGGGCATATCATCACCGGTTTTGTGCATGAAGGGGGGCGCAGTTTTCATCTGCTGGAGCGCATCAGGAAAGCGAAGATCCTCGAACGCGAAGCCGGCCTGGACTGATCAGGAGGAGAGATGAGAAAGAAGGAACTTGCTCGGATGATCGACCATACGCTCCTCGGCCCGACAGCTTCAAAGGTGGGTGTGGAAAAGCTGTGTACGGAAGCGAAAGAGTATGGATTCGCTTCGGTTTGCGTGAATCCGTGCCATGCCGTACTGGCACGTGAACTCCTCGATGGTAGCAAGGTCAAGCTATGCGTGGTTGTCGGCTTTCCCCACGGTATGTCCACAAGCGAGGTCAAGGGCTACGAAGCGGAGAAGGCGGTTGCGGACGGTGTTGACGAACTGGACATGGTAATCAATGTTGCGGCGCTGAAAGACGGGGACTATCGCGCCGTGTCTCAAGATATCCGCGCGGTCTGTACCGCTGGGGCGAAAGCACCGCGTCCGGTGGTGGTCAAGGTTATCTTGGAGACCGTGCTGCTTACGGATATGGAGAAGCGTGCCGGTGCTGTGCTGGCTAAAGCAGCCGGTGCCGATTTCGTCAAGACTTCGACCGGCTTCTCGACTGGGGGAGCGACGGTAGAAGACGTCGCGCTGTTGCGGGAGACGGTGGGTTCCGAGATGGGCGTGAAGGCAGCCGGCGGAATCCGCGACTATGCGACGGCAATATCGATGATCGAGGCAGGCGCGACTAGGATCGGTGCCAGTCGAAGCCTGGCGATCATAGAGGAAGCGCCGGAGTAAAGTGGGGCTCGAACGGGGGGAGGCGTTTGTCCTCCGCGTTCATGATTATGCCGAATCCGACCTGATTATCACTCTGTTCACTGAGCGTTGGGGAAAGAGGACAGCGATCGCCAAAGGAGCACGGCGGTTTAATTCCCGGCTAGGGGGGACATTCGACCTGCTCAATCGGGTGGAGATAGTGTTCTATGACAAACCTCGCGTCGATCTCATAAGTCAGGGATCGATTGTTGAGAGCTACAACGGGCTGAAACACGACTACTCCACTGTTGCGGCGGTGTTGGCCGTCGGCAGGCTCCTCGACCGGCTTCTCCCGTTTCAACAGGTGGAATTATCGTCATATACGATCTTTGCGCGTTTACTCTCTCTCGTAGAGGGCGACCGGTCGAGAAGCGAGGTAACAGCGCTGGCAGCGATGCTCAAGATCCTTTCCGTACTCGGACACCGTCCACGGCTTACCGAGTGCGTACGTTGCGGCAGCAAGCAGGAGGCGTTGATGTTTGTACCTACCCAAGGGGGGATCGTGTGTGTGAACTGCGGCGATAATGGAATTGCGCTCACGCGTGGGCTCGCTCTGTCGCTCGACGCCCTCATCGAACGCCCATTGGCACGTGCCGGCCTTATCCGTATTGCTGAGGGCGACCTCGAACGAGCGCGCGAGGTAATCGATGTTTATGTGCGCGTATTAGCCGGCTCTCCTTGAACTGTGTCCCTCTTTTTACCTATAGTTTGCCGGCAGGAGGATGAAGATGCATTGCCAACTACGATCACCAAAAGAAACACTCTACACCGGTGAAGCAACTATGGTCGTTGCGCACAGCCCAGACGGCGAGTTTGCGGTGATGGACAGACACGCTCATCTCCTTTCCGCCCTAACGGCGTCTCCGTTGCGGATCAAGGATGGGCAGGAAGAACAAGTCTTTGCGATCAGCGGTGGTGTACTGCAGGTGACAGATTCGGGGGTGACGATACTCGCCCAGGAAGCGATCCCGGTGCATGCGATCGATCTCGCAATCGTCAGGCAGCGGCGGGAAGAGTTGGAACGCGCTATCGCTTCTGCGGAGGAGAAGGGGATGTTGCAGTCGGAGCTCGATTTTCTTGTGGTACAAGAGCGTTTGCGAGGAGAAGCATGAATAGGCGTGTCGTGGTGACTGGCCTTGGGCCGATTACACCGATCGGGATCGGTAAAGAAGCGTTCTGGGAGAGCCTGTATGCCGGGAAGAGCGGCGTGCGTCGCGTTGACGATATCATTGATCTTTCCGACATCAGCGCGCGGATCGGCGCGCCGGTTGAGGGATTCGACCCGCTTGATTACATGGACAAACGTCGGGCGCGGCGGATCGACCGCAGCGCTCAATTCGCGTTGGTGGCCGTCGGCATGGCGATCGATGACGCAAACCTTTCTGTCGATGAAGCGTTGTCGGCCAAGACAGCCGTTATCGCGGGGACCGGTATCGGCGGGCTGGAGACGATGCAAGACAACTATACTGTCCTAGTTAAGCAGGGGCCACGGCGGGTCAGCCCGTTCTTCGTCCCCAAGCTAATGCCTAACGCCATCGCCGGCGAGATCGCAATCGAATACGGGTTGCGCGGCCCGAACTTCGGTGTGGTGTCCGCCTGTGCCAGCTCTGCGCATGCGATTGGAATTGCGGGTGAGCTTATCCACGCTGGTTTTGCCGATTGTGCCATCGCTGGTGGATCAGAGGCGGTTCTGCTACGGATCGCCTACGCTGGATTTACTCAGATCGGTGCCCTGTCGCGGCGCAACGACGAGCCGCAACGCGCGTCGCGCCCGTTCGATCGTGATCGCGATGGATTTGTGATGGGAGAGGGAGCGGCGTTCGTAGTCCTCGAAGAGCGGGAGCGGGCAGTTGCGCGCGCGGCGCATATCTACGGGGAGTTGGTCGGATTTGGTATGAGCGACGATGCGACGCACATAACCGCTCCGGCCGAGAACGGAGCGGGCGCGGCACAAGCGATGCAAATGGCGATTGATCGTGCGGGAGTGTCCATCGAAGAGATCGACTACATCAACGCGCACGGCACATCGACCGAGCTCAACGACCGGGCAGAGACAGCGGCGATCAAGACGGTGTTCGGTGACGCCGCGCGGGCGGTGAAGATCAGCTCGACCAAGTCGCAGATCGGGCATCTGCTTGGCGCCGCCGGTGCTGTGGAGGCAATTGCCACCCTATTATCGATGGAACACGATGTCATACCGGCAACCCAGAACTATGAAACGCCCGATCCGGAATGTGATCTTGATTACACACCGCAGACCGCCCGGTTGGCAATCCGGAATGCCATATCGAATTCGTTCGGGTTTGGCGGTCAGAACACCGCGCTCCTTTTCAGGAAATCCGAGTAATCAGTGATCCGGCGTGCCTTGCTCGTAAATGTGCAATCATGCATTTGAGATGCAATAGCCCGGATACGTGCGGCGATTGTCTGGCATGATCAGTGAGCCCTCTGCCTGAAGAAGCTGGATATCCTATCGCGCACACTACTTTGAGAGGCTGTCCTATTGCACAGGAACAGAAGAAGAGCCTCCTTGCGGTCTATGTCCGAAACAGCGCTCCCGGCTCGCCGTCACGGCATGTAGCGGACGATCCTTGTATTCGGAGCTTTGTGCTGATCGCTCCTCTAGAACTGTGTAATGAACCGCAGGTCGTTTCCAAAGAAAAGACGGATGTCGTCGATCCCATAGCGGAGCATTGCCATTCGCTCGATTCCAAGGCCGAAGGCAAATCCCGTTACCTTCTCCGGATCGTATCCTACGTTCGTAAGTACGGCCGGATCGACCATACCGGCGCCCATGATCTCCAGCCATTCGGTTGCGTCGGGAGCACGCATATGCACCTGCACCGAAGGTTCGGTGAACGGGAAGAAGTCGCCGGAGAGGCGCATCGTGTATCCCGGTCCGAAGAACTCGTGGATGAACGACTCGAGTAGATACTTCAGATTCGCTAATGAAAGCCCTTCTTCCACCCACAACAGCTCTATCTGATAGAACACCGGCGAGTGAGTGGCGTCCTGCGCGTCGCGGCGATAGCAGCGGCCGGGACAGATGATGCGGACCGGCGGCTCGGTCTGCTCCATCACCCGGATCTGCACCGGCGACGTGTGAGGACGAAGGAGCATGGTGTCGTCGATGTAGAATGTGTCCCAATCATCCCGTGCCGGGTGATCGGCGGGGATGTTCAACGCCTCGAAGTTGTGGAACTCATCCTCGATTTCCGGCCCGGAAGCGACATCGAACCCCATACGAAGGAAGATCGACTCGATCTCTTGCTGTACCTGCGTCAACAGGTGGAGATGCCCGAGCGGGTGATACACACCGGGTAGAGTAAGGTCGACCCTCTCACGCTCTATCTTCTCGGCAAGTGCGCCTTGTTCCAGCTCATTGCGCCGCGAGTCGAAAGCGGCGGTTGCCTCTTGTTTGAGTGCGTTGAGGAGCTGGCCGGCCGTGGCGCGCTCTTCGTTTGAGATCTGCCCAACGAGTGCAAACAACTCGCCGATTCGTCCCTTTCGACTGAGAAACTCGACGCGAAACGCCTCGAGCGCATCCAGGTCCTCGATAGAGGGAAGCCGTGCGGCAAGGTCGGTCCTGATAGGGGAAACTCGTTCTTGTAGTTCCGTTAGCGCGATCATAGACTGATTCTACAGAGGTGAAATCCCTTTGACAAGGGTATGATCGGGACGTATCCTCGTTTTTCAAAGCCGCGTTATCGACGGCGGATAATAAACGGACGACAGGGGGAAAGAATGGATTACGCGCAGCGACGCTCGGCATTGCTGGAGAAATTCGATGCAGATGCATTCATGGTGTTCAACCTCGAGGGATCGGATCGTGTCAGTCTCTACTACCTCACCGGGTTTACCGGCGAGGGTGTGCTCTTTGTGTCACATGGAAAGACGTTCTTGCTGACCGATTCTCGTTATACCGAGCAGGCAGGCCGCGAAGTGCCGGACCTGAACTTGATACAAGTTACGGGCTCATTCTCGGATGCGACTGCCTCTACCTGCAAAGAGAACGGGCTTACAAGGTTGGCGTTTGCGGGTGAGCGGGTAACCTACGCGTTGGTGGATAAGATCCGCGGCGCCGGTATGGAGGTGGTGGCGCTGGCCGATCCGATCGGCGAACTGCGGCGTATTAAGGACGAAATGGAAATCGCGCGCATCAGAGAAGCGGTAGAACTCACGGAGAAATCGCTCCATCAGCTGACTGACGAGATCAAATCGGGGATGAGTGAGCGCGAGCTTTCGTTATGCCTGGAATACATCATGCGAGAGAACGGGGCGCAACAGGTAGCGTTCGATCTGATCATAGCTGCAGGTGAGAACTGTGCGCTGCCCCACTACCAACCGGGTACACGTACGTTGCAGCCGGGCGACTTGCTCTTGTTCGACATCGGCGCAAGGTGTGATTGGTATTGTGCCGATATGACGCGCGTCTTCTGCGTAGGGAAAGCCTCGTCGAAGGCGCAGGAGATATATGATATTGTGCTTGCGGCGAACCAGGCCGGCATCGCTGCCGTCCATGCCGGCGCGGAAGGTAAGGCCGTTGATGCGACCGCTCGCGATGTAATCGCCGCAGCGGGACATAAGGAACACTTCGGCCACGGTCTTGGGCACGGCGTTGGTCTGGAAGTACATGAGGGGCCGCGGCTGTCGCCGATGAGTACGGACGTACTGAAACGTGGGATGACGGTCACTGTTGAGCCGGGGATCTACCTCTCCGGGTTCGGAGGAGTGCGGATCGAAGATCTCGTTGTCGTCACTGACAGCGGCTGTGAAGTGCTGACGTCGTTCCCCAAAGAGAGGTTGATCGAGGTTGGTTAAGAAGAGAGGATTGCGCTATCTGAGTCTCTGCCTGTTCGGTGTTATCCTGGCGCTTGTCAGTGGTTGCTCACTGATGCAAAGCGGACCTACGGCACGATTCGATGTGCATCCGGTGGTCATCTACGCCGGAAACAAAACAAGCCTTGATGCCGTTTCTTCCTATGGTCCTCGATCGATCGTCTCCTATCATTGGTCGTTCGGTGATGAGGGGGAGGCGGACGGTCAACAGGTTGAACATACATTCGCTACCTATGGCACCTACACGATTACCTTGCGGGTGACCGACATCGATGGAGCGGTGGCGACGACGGAGAAGGAGATCGTGGTGTACGCGCAAAGCGGCAGCGTCATCTTCCACGACGAGTTTTCCGACGGCGAGGCGGCGCTTGATCGTTGGGCCCTCGACCCGAACTGGGCGAGCGCGGGAGAGGGAACGGTAGAGAACGTGGGTGGCGGTAATGGCTATGCCCTGCACATTCACAGCGGCGTCGACCGCTGGCACCGGCGTTCGGTGGATGTTGTTCTCCCGCCGTTGCGGATCGGGCAAAGGCTCGTCTTCTCCTGCAGAGTGATGATGACGAAAACCCAGGATGACCAGAATCTCGCGATGTTCCCGGCGCGTAAGGACCTATCTTCCGTTACTCCACTTATTCCGTACTACCTGTACACTAATGCCGGTGGCGGGGCGCAGATCCACGAACCGGATGTGTACGGCACTGATATTAGACATCCGCTCGCATTTATCCCCAGCGTATACCTCTGGTATACCTACAAATTCATCTTCTCCGATACTGGATATGAGTTCTACATAGGCGATGTCCTCCACGCTTCGGGCCAGATTGGATCATCGCTTGCCGATGGGGGCGACTGGTTGATTATGGTCGGCGATGAGAGCCACGAAGAGGCTTGCGATGCCTATTTTGACGATGTCGATCTGCGCGTGGAGGAATGACTGGCGCTGAGAATCATATGAGATCGCGTGTCTGGTAGGTTCACGGTATAATCGTGTGACTATGGCCGTTGTAAACAAGATCGGCAAAGTGATGAAACGCAACCATGCCCTGGTCAGTTTCGATCAGGAGCGTATCGCATACGCAATCAAACGTGCGGCTGATTCCATCGGTGGATTCGAGCAGGACTATCTCGCAGGAATAAACGACCGGATTTTCACAGCCGGGGCAGACGGCGACGGCATTGCTACGTTCCTCTCCGACTTGGTTGTGGTTTGTCTTAACGGCGATCAGCACCATCTGGTGGCGAATTTTCCCCCGCAGGTAGAAGAGATTCAGAATGTGGTGCTGCACGTGCTGCGCAGTACCGGCTTCACGCGCACGGCCGATGCCTATACCTGTTTCCGCTGGGGACACCATTGGCTACGGCAGGGGGCGATCACCGAGGCGCAATTTGTGAGTAACGGCTATCCAGCCTCGCACATGGATCCACTTCTGGAGTGGAACCGCGCGCACGGCTGCGACACAGTCGAAGGGCTAAACGAGGTTGTGCGTTCGGGCGAGATAGAGCGATTGATCGACGAGGCCCTTTCCTCGTACGAGGCATCGCTCGATGCAGCAGCAGCGAAGGTTGTGAAACGCATAGAATCGGGTGATTAAATCCAAATGATCTGGATCAGCGGTCCGTCTTCATCCGGCAAGACCACGACGACCGTGAAATTGACCGATCGGCTGCGCAAACACGGCCTTCGGTTCCTCATGCTCAACCTCGACGACTATTTCTGGCCGCTGATCGAACATCCGAGCGACTGGATCAACGATCGCAATTACGAGACACCGGAAGCGCTCAATATCCAGCTCCTGAACGCCCATCTGCGCGCTCTTCTCGCCGGTGAGACGATCGATAAGCCGGTGTACAGTTTCAAGGAAGGCAGGCAGTCCGGAACGAAGAAGGTGAGACGCAAACCGGATCAGATTCTCCTCCTCGATTGCCTGCACGGCTTCTTCCCACCGATGACTGAGGGGATCGATCCACGCGTCATCTTCCGTCTGTACATTGAGGCAATGAACCCGCTGTACGAAAGCGACGTGATGAAGCCACTTGTAAAGATGGATTGGAGCGGAGAACGGCTGACACGCTTTGAGGACGTGCGCCTGCTGCGCCGGTCGCTCCGTGATGTGAAGCACCGCAACCATCCACCGATCTCCACGCTTCTTCACTGGCACTATGTGCGCGAAGGGGAGCTATTTTCCATCATTCCGCTGAAAGGGATTGCCGATCATGTGGTGAACGGCGGGATGCCGTTCGACCTTGCAGTACTAAAGCCGTTCTTCTCCGGCCCTGACAGCATCTGGCCGGAGCCGTCCGATCTCGATCAGTATGCGTCATTCCTCGACGCACGTATCCGCTATCGCCGGGTAGACCGACTCATCAACGCGATCGAACCGCTTACAATGGCACAAATCGACGATCTTTCACTGATTCCGGGAGATGCCGTGGTGCGCGAATTCATCGGCGGCAGCACGGTGAAGATACCACATAACGAGTGACACAGGCTCCGCTCGCCGTATGCGCCTGTTGTTGACCTGCCTTATCGGAGGGATCTGATGCCGGCGAATCTGACTCCGGAATTCCAAAAGGCGCGCCAAGAACTGCGCGAGGCAAAGGATCCTCAGGCGAAGCTGGCCGCGCTGGAGAAGATGCTCGCTACCATCCCCAAGCACAAGGGGACGGATCACATGCAAGCGGACATCAAGCGGCGAATCGCTAAGCTGAGAGAAGGGCGGTCTCATTCCTCGCGCCGCAAAGGGCCGCAGCTAGATCACATCGATCGCGAGGGAGCGGGGCAGGTCATCCTCCTCGGCCCCCCAAACAGCGGTAAGTCGAGTCTCCTCTCTGCCCTGACGAACGCAAAGCCAGAAGTAGCCGACTATCCGTATTCGACCGTCTTCCCCGTTCCGGGGATGATGGCGTTCGAAGACGTGCAGATCCAATTGGTCGACCTCCCGCCGGTTACGCTCGAATATGGCGAATCCTGGGTGTACAGCCTTACGCGGCAGTCTGATTTGTGTCTTCTCATCCTCGATGGATCGAAACCGGTGGGGGATCTTGTCGATGCTGTAGAAGAGATCGTGCTCCTCCTTGAGGAACGGCACATCCGGCTGGTGGAGACCCGTATCCAGACCGGAGATGAGATGCGCGTGCGTGACGTACCGTGCCGAATCGTCCTTACTCGCGCCGATCTTGGCGATCAGAAAGGCGTCTGCCGTGAGATGAACGAGATGTTTCCTGCGCTCTCCGTTTCTACGACGCTTGGTGGCGGCCTCGATCGCTTGCGGGAACAAGTGTTTGCCGCGCTCGATGTAATTCGTGTGTACACCAAGCTGCCGGGCAAGGCACCGGATATGGATGAGCCGTACGTCCTTCCTGCCGGAAGCACGGCTCTCGACGCGGTGAATGCCGTACACCGTGAGTTTACCGATCGGCTCAAGTACATCCGCATCTGGGGATCGGGGAAATTCGATGGGCAACAGGTACCGTCGACGCATGTCCTCGCTGACCGGGACATCGTCGAGATACACCTGAGCTAGATCCGTTCGGGATCGATGTCGATCTCGATCCCCGGGATCTCCTTAAGCACGGACTTACAGGCGGCGCGGACGACCGCGGGATCTCTCCCCTTGAGAAGGGCGACATCAACCCCGGGTCGGACCGGATGAGCAACAGGGCCGATGATCTGTAGGTCGTATCCGCTCAAGATCTTCTCCAGCCGTTTACTCGACCGCCGTTTCTTCCGGGATATCAGAAGGCGAGCCAGATGCGAGAATGGAGGATAAAAGAGCGCCTTACGTTCTGTGGATTCAAGCGCGTAGAACCGATCGTAGTCGCCGGCAATAGCGGTGGTGATGGCGGAGTGATCGGGATAATTCGTCTGTACGATCGTCTCACCTCCATCCTCCACGCGCCCGATAAGGCCGACCAAGTACTGATACGTGCGTTCAGCAGCGCGAAAATCGGGACGGTCAAGGATCGCGTCCGAACCGATCGCAGCTGCTAACCCGACACCAGAAAGGGGAGGCCCCTTGGCGATGACGGGCGTTCCGATGATGATATCGGCGGCACCGACAAGTGCGGCCTCCGCTCTTTCCCAACGGGAGCGGTTGACAAGTCCTGCCCCCTCGATACGTGCACTGCGAGCGGATGGGAAATGCGTTCTTATCTCTTCTTCGACCCGTTCGCTCCCCGTGCCAACAAACCGCAGGCTGCGCGCACCGCAGTGTGGGCAGTTCAGGTGCAGTCGCGCGACTCCGCAGACGCGGCAGACGAGCTGCGCTGATTTCACATCATAAGTCAGATTGATCCCACAGTGTGGGCAGCGCAATGGACGGCCACATCTCTTGCACAGGACCGCCTGGAAATGGCCGCGGGCGTTCACTCCGATGAGAATGCGTTTGCGGGCGGCAAGAGTGCGCGTGATTCCGTCGAGCAGAGCATCGCTCAATATAGCGCTCTCCTTTGTCGTATCGATGATGCGCGTATTGATGTTGCGGGCGGCATTCTGCTTTCGTACCAGGGTGAATTCACGCAACAGGGCGCGGTGGAAAATCTCCAGCGACGGGGCGGAGGAGCCGAACACCACACGAACACCCGCTCTTGCTGTTGCTACGTCGCGAGCGTGATAGTGGGGGAGCATCTCATCCTGCTTGTATGAGCGGTCCTGTTCTTCATCGACGATGATAAGACCGAGCGATGCAAATGGGAGAAAGAGCGCCGACCGCGTGCCAACTATGATCCGCGGTTGCCTTCGACTCGCTGCAACGTGACATATCTCTTCCCACAACCGTCCCCTTTCTCCCTCGGGAAGGTCGCTGTGATAGAGATCGACGGGGAGGCGCGATTCCTGCTGTAACGTCGTCTGGATCTGACGAGCAAGGAGGATCTCGGGGGTGAGAAGCAGCACATCCATTCCCGAAGCCAGGGCAGCGTCGATCATAGGTGCATATTCAGTCATCCGTGACGGCGCAAATACCAGCGTGCGGTCTGCGTGAGCCGATGATGCCCCATCTTTCAGTCGCTCTTCTTTCATTTGCAGCCCGAGATTGCGTTGATCACGGTCTATCGCTTCGATCAGGCCGAGGTCGATGAGGCGATCGACGACGCGACGCGGTGTTCCAAGTCGCTCTCGCAACCTGGACTCCGGACAGAGGGGACCCTGCGCCAACAGAAAACGCAACACCGCGGCCTGGCGAGGCGCGCGCCGTGAACGAGTCTCGAGCTCCGATGTGGTCTCCCTCAAGTTGCCTGAGATGGCGAGGTATCGTTCCGTGCTGCGATTGACAGTGCGGGGAAGGATCCGATTGATGAATAGGCCGGGTGGACAGAGATGCTGTTCCGCCGTGTCCAGACAGAAGATCAACGAGTCCTTGGGAAACGATGGCGAATCTGTAATCTGCAACACCGGTTCCAGTGGGCCGGGATGAGTGCTCGCCTCGATGAGATCGACGATTATCCCATCTTGTTCTCTTTCGTGGAAGCGAACGAGCACTCGTTTTCCAATTGCGACTTGTGGTTCAAGACTTCCAGGAACGGCAAAATCGAACCCACAGTCGATCGGAAGCGCGAGTAGGACTCGCGCAATCTTCCCTTCTGCGGCCAAACGGACCTCCCCCTTCAATAACATCCATTGTACCGCAGAGGCGCGCCAAGCCATACCGGACTTACAGTAGGAACAGCTTCCCCGGATTCAGCATGTTGTTTGAGTCAAAAGGCGGCTTCAATCCTCTGCCTCACTCCAAGCTTTTGGTGAGGGCCTGTCTTGTTACGCCTTTATGTTTTTCTGTATCTCCTGAACTGACCCTGCCGACAAGGAATCGATCGTACCTAGTTTCGCCAGGGAAGAGGCAACGTTCATGAGGAGGACGTCATGCCAACCGTAGTAGCAGCCCTGGAACTCTATGATCTTCTTTCGGCCGGTTACAGCACGGGAAAGTCCTACCGCATGATATGTCGCCTCTGCTCCCGAGTCGCAGAAAAGCACTTTCTCACCAGGGAGTACGCGCTCCACAATCCTCGCGGCAGCACGAATCTCAAGCTCAGTCGCTCCCGCGCCAAACAGGTCAACCTGATCGATAGCTTCCTTGACGCAGACGCGTTCCTGTACTCTGGGACAACAGCGTCCTAAGAGAATCGGGCTGAAGGCTGCATGGTAATCAAGGTATTCATTGCCGTCGACATCATAGAGCCTTGGGCCTTATTGGGCGGATCTGCAATCCTATGAGCTGGGTTGAGCCCGCCTGAGATATGACGACTTGCCTCGACAGAGATTTCGGCTGATCTCCTAGGGCTGACATTCGACATTCTCAGTCAATCTGTCGCGGATCACATGAACAGCCTCTCAATATCATCGAAGTGCTGTTCCATGATCTTGACGGCCACTTCCTTATTCGTCTCCTTAATGGCTTCGTAGATTCCTTGATGTGAGCAACGGGTCTCCTGCATGTGCGCATCACTGGCCGCCAACAGCTCTTTCTTCATCCGCGGCCACATGCCTTGTTCCATGACATCCAGAAGAAGGGTGAGTATCTGTTCCAAGAGCGAGTTCTTTGCCGCTTTCCCAACCGCTAAATGAAAGGATCGATCCGCCTCAAGAAGGCCATCGTAGTCCTTTGCCTTAATGCAAGCGATGATCCGTTTCAGGGCAAGTTCCAGATCTTGGAGATCCTTCGAAGTTCGCCTCTCGACAGCATAATTGATGAGATTCGTCTCCAGGGTTCTTCTTGCCTCCAATGCCTCAAATGGATTTCCACGTCCTTCTTCTAGCATGGAGAGGATCTTGGACTCAACCAGCAAATCAGCCGGCTTGTTCCACCCTGCACTCTTTACATAGGTCCCATCCCCCATTCTGGTTTCAAGAATTCCCACAAGACGAAGAGCCCCCAATGCCTCACGCACTGAGGGCCTGCTTACACCGGTCTGTTCAGCGATTGCTTCTTCCGAAGGGAGTTTATCGCCCACTCTATAGATTTCCTTGTCGATTGCACTAAGCAGCTGCTCGACGACATGCACTGATTTCTTCTTAGATTCGAGTTTGTCTAACATCTTTGCTCATTCCCGAGAATTTGTCACCTGTAAGCTGTCATATGTATCAAAAAGGCTGCGATTGCTTTGTCAACCTTGTCGATCGTTTCTCTTAGGAACATGGGTTGACGGAAACAGGAAACGCTAAACGTCGTCTTTCATCGTGATTCGTGAGTATACGCCAGAACCGGCGGCGGAAAACCATTTGGCTTTCCGTTAGCAAGTCCTGCGCACAGCGGGAAGTTTCCCCTTGCTCTGTCGAGAGAGAAAGCGGGCGAGGCAGGAGTGCTGTGATTTCTCAGCGATCTCCTCTGGCAAGGTAATGGAGAACGCCACGCACGCACATTGCAAGCTCAAGACGAAGTTCTTCTTTCAGCGGCTCGAACCCGCGAGCGCTTAGGATCTCCTGAACGACCTCCTCATCTGTGAGATCCCGGCGAAGCTCGCGAATTTCCTCCACCCACTCGTCTAGCGCATGGTCGTATGCCTCAAGTGTACTGAGCGCATTTCTGACTTCACCAAAGTGTGTCAGGTAGAGACGATCGGGCTTGTATTCTTTCAGGCGGCGAATGGTTGCACAGCTTTCCTCCAGATCGAAGCTCGGAGGGACGGTTGCAGGGACGCGGATTCCGCCACGATTGATCCCCACCGCATCGCCGCAAAAGAGCGCACGGTGCGACAGTTCAAAGAAACAGAGATGATGTGGTGCATGTCCGGGTGCATCAATCACCTCGATAATGATTCCTTTCCCAATATCAAAACGGTCACCGTGTTTGAGCACCGCGATCCTATCGGACGGCAGTCGAAACATCTCACCATAGAGATCGGCTAATTGCCCGGTTGATTCGCGTGCGCTCGCGTTGATCCGCGATGGATCGATCAAGTGCTTAACTCCCCGTTCATGAACTCCGATCACCGCCTGGGGATAGGCTTGAGCCAACAGCGCAGCACCACCAGCGTGATCCGGATGAACATGGGTCAAGAATATGAAGTCGGGGACACAAAGACCCATTTGCTCTTGGATCCGTGCAGCGGAGTGTGACGTACCCGCGTCGATCAGTGCGTGTCTTTCACCGTAAATGTGATAGGCAGCGCCCGTACCCGGCAGTCCGAACTGGCATGTATCGATGATTTGAAGTGGGAGCAACCCGATCACCTCGAAACGATTCTAAATAAGACCAAGCTTGAGCGCGAGGACGAGGCAGAGACTGGCAACGGCGCAGCTGGCGAGCGATGTGATGGCGCCGCTTCGCGCCCATGTGCGGAAGGTGATGGGGTTGTCGGTCTGCTCACTGATAGAGACGACGACGACACTGGCCGTCGACCCGATCGGTGTCCCATTGCCTCCGAAACCGACGCCGAGGGCCAGCGCCCACCACAACGGGGTTGTGTTTACGCCGCGACTTGCCAAGCCGGCAAGGATCGGGAGCATGGCGATAGTGAACGGAATGTTGTCCACCATCGCTGACATAATCGCGCTTATCCATAGCACGGCGAGCGCTGCGATCACCATTCCGTGACCTGTTAGACCGACGATGCCCGCGGCGATCAGGTCGAGCATCCCGGCCGCCTCCAAACCGCCGACGATGATGAATAAGGAGAGAAAGAAGATGATGATGTCCCAATGTATCTCGTGTAGGATCTCATCGATCGCTGGTCGTATCCAAAGCAGGCCCGCCGCAGCTCCGAGTAAGGCAACAATACCGGGATTCAGATGTAGGAGATCATGGATCAAATACAATGCGATGGTGGCGGCGAGGACGATCAGCATCCGCCTGGCCGTCTTGGGATCGCTCAAGGCACGGTCGGCGTTCAATCGTTGAAGTTCAGTGAGGTTGGTCGGTCTATTGCGCAACACTTTTCGGAACACGAACGCGAGTATTACCTGGACAACCACCCAAGTGACAAGCACGATCGGTCCCAGGTGAACGAGAAAATCATTGAACGTGAAATGAGCCGCAGATCCGATCAGTATGTTCGGCGGATCGCCGATGAGGGTGGCGACTCCCCCGATGTTGGACAAGAGGGCTTCGCCAAGCAGGAAAGGAACGGCATTTATCCCTATCACTTCCGCGATGGACAGGGTCACCGGTGCGACGACGATGATCGTCGTGACATTATCCAGCACCATCGAGACGATGCTGGTGAATAGGCCGAGGACGAGCATCAACTTCCACGGGTTCCCCTTGGCGCGTTGGGCAACGCGGATGGCGAGATAGGTGAACAGGCCGGTCTTCTTGAGAATGCTGACAACGAGCATCATCCCGAGCAGGAGGGTGATCGTGTTGAAGTCGATCGCCTCCATAGCCTGGATGTCGGTATAGAAACCGAGCCAGGTACCGATGGCGATCATTACCACCGCCCCTACCAGGCTGACGATGGTTCGGTGAACCCGTTCGGACAAGATCCCCACATAGGTGAGGATGAATAGAAAAGAGGACACAACAAGCGGTCCGATCGCTAAATTCTGCATGTATTAACCATCGTATCGTGCGAATATTCGCTGTGCAAATGAAGTAAAATGGGAGAACAAGCATGTGTGACGCCGATAAAAACGGGCGAGCCCGACTCTCCGGAGCTCGCCCGCGGCGGCACAAAAAGGAGGTGTAGTGATCAGTGAAACCGGTTGGTAAGGAGGTAGGTTGTTTCGATCATTTCATCCTCCCAGTTTGGAGACTGCCGGCCTAGAGGGCACTCTCGTAGTGAGTAATGGTCGCGCGGCTCTGGTGGGATGCAGAAACCAACCCCCTGATCTCTTTCCGTTCGCCCCTGTGACAGAAGATGTGGCTTGAGTTCGCCCGGAGAGAAACGAGACAAGAATGCCCCATCCAGAGCCGCTGTGTTTGAGATGAATGCCAGCTTGATTACCGTAACAACCGCTTTTTACCCGGTGAGACAGGTAGTCACTTTCGATAGCGGAAACAAGAGCGCGATCGGCGGCTCTCGATGCAAAGAGAGGAAAGCACTCGACCGATCGCTGCAATCTGTACCGGATAAATCGCCCTGATTTGGCGAAGTAAGAAAGATAACAACACTTCTTGTGCGCAGCACGATAGGCTGAACCCAAAAAAATCACCTTCGGCAGCCCGGCGACCATGGGGCATTCCTTTAGGCCCGTGGCTTTGCGTCCCCAGCTTTCGCATGGGTTTGCTATTATCGAGTTAACCATTTTTACCACAAATCCTGTCAATAGTCAACAACCGCTCGCTTTCCATGATTGGCATATCGTGTTTTATTCCCGGAAAATGCTGGCTATGGAAGAAACTTCGCAGGTGTTGTCTTTGTTTCATCCGGCGGTACGCAGGTGGTTCAGCGAGAGTTTTACTGCCCCCACTTTGCCGCAGACGCGCGGGTGGCCACCAATTGCGCGGGAAGAGAGTACTCTCATCCTTGCTCCCACCGGCTCTGGGAAGACTCTGGCCGCTTTCCTGTTTGCGATCAACAATCTTGTTGAGCGACAGCTGAGTGGTGAAAGGCCGAACGGCGTGGAGATACTCTATCTTTCCCCCCTAAAGGCATTGGCTGCAGACATCGAGCGGAACCTGGCACTACCGCTTGCGGGGATACGTGCGGCGGCGCAAGGACTGGAACTTGATCTGCCAGAGGTGAGTGTGGGAGTGCGTACAGGTGATACCACAGCGGCCGAACGGCAGAAGATGGTCCGCCATCCCCCACACATTCTCATTACAACACCGGAGTCTTTGCATTTGATCCTCACGTCGATGCGGGCGCGGGAGACCCTGCGCCCGGTCCGGTATGTGATCGTCGATGAGATTCATGCCGTCTGTGCGAACAAGCGGGGAAGTTTCCTTTCACTTCTGTTGGAGCGGTTGGAGGAACTC
>CAZBSW010000002.1:0-20805 GCA_964494835.1 uncultured Thermotogae bacterium | reverse complement strand
GAGAGACACTGTGCGAAACCATGAGCCTGGTTACTCCTCACTTACTGTCATCAAGTGTCCCCCGAGCTCGATCGAGGCGATCCCGCGTACGGGTCCGCGCAAGAGGATTCCGATCGATTTGCGTAGTGGTGGCTTGTTGTGTGTGCAGCGCTGGACCAAGTGTGATGACTGTTACAGTTGATGTACTAGTTGCCGCTTGAATTGCTAGTGTATTGCCGAACAAGAGCAAGCCCGACAGCAACACCAAGCCCCACGCCCATTCCTGCGTCCGCGCCGATGCTGCCTATTGCCGCACCAATACCCACACCGAGGACGAGTCCGATGCTGACTGAGAGAACCCTCACGTAGGCGGCCGTCGTCGCTTTGGCTTCTTGATCGTGAGCTTCTTGTTCCATTGTATTTGCTCCTCGCGGCATCATGTTACTCCAGTCTGCCCGACCGTGGTTAATAGGCAATTTGGAAGCATGCGCGTTGCCAACAACGAGTTCGAGCGGGTCAAGCGCGACCAACTATCCCACACTAGGGCACCATTCGCTGGCAATGCAAAAGACAAGGTCTGACCCCTAAGCCTCCTTCTGAGCATGCGATCCAGGACAATGACCGACCCCTTCCCCGTGTTGCCAAGCGCCTTGACATTACCCCCACCATCTGTTAACTTATCCTACTATGAAGAAGAAACATGCCCCCCAGTACCTGATCAGCAAGATACTCTTCCGCTTCTTGGGGCATGCAGCACTTGTTGGAGTCGAGCTAGGGACAGCAGCAGGTATGTACTTCATTGTGCGTGCCTTCCTGACTGCAATCTCGGGACTACAAGCGGAGACGAAGGCCGCGGTTCTCGCTGCAGTCATTACCCCAATCGTGACTGTGCTCACGGTAGTTCTGAGCCACTGGTTTGCGCGAAGACGCGAGATTGAGCAGGCTCAGCTCGCAAGAAAAGTAGCATTCTACGACAACTTCCTGAAGGAGTATTTCGAGCTCCTGGGCAGTTGGAAGCCCGGAGAAAAGATGGACAAAGCTACAAACAAGAAGATCGCTGCCCTCACGACGAGTACTGCTCAGGGTCTTATCTTATGGGGAGGGGAAGAGACGATCGGAAAGTGGAAGGCCCTTCGGGAACAGGCCCACGTAGAAGAGGATCGTCAGGAGGGCGGAATCCCCATCATTCTTGTAAGGTTTGCGGAGATGCTATTTGCGATACGCAAAGAGCTTGGTCATTCGAGGCGAAGCATTCAGGAAGCTGGTCTGCTCTCGCTCTTCATCTCTGATGTGCCGCGAGAAGACCACTCCAAGTAGACGGAACAGCCGCCTAGTCAGGGCTTTGTCCTTGGTGCTCCACCTGCACATTGCCTCGATCGTTCGACCATTGAGGCAAATACGAGGAAGTTCTGTACCGCGGCACAAGCCGTGGCAACGGTCGTGGCTGCTTCTTCTTCACGGAACGAGCGGATCCATCGTGCGATGAGCGTTCACGAATACACACTCAACGAACTCTTGGAGCATCTCGGTCTGCACTACTCGACGATCAGTGTGATCGCGAAGCGGGTTGAGGAAGAACGGTTAGGTCAAGAATTAGGAACTGCCTCCAAAGCCCGGGCTTGGCAGACTACGGGCTTTGAGGAAGGTCTCGGTACTCCCGTTCTTGGATCTCCAGCAAGTGTGTTTCGTACTGGGTCCCCGGAACTTGCGGGCCGTGCGACGCTCGAGCTGCCTTTGTGCTGACTACAGAGAAGTATCACCGTGCTGGGTGCCTAGCGAATGGAAGGAGGAGATGTGGATTCGGCAAGTCTCGGATTACAGGCAGCGACCCTTCTGGCGTTTGTCGTAGGTGGTGTGCTCCTAGGATTCCTCAACTACAGATTCGTGAAATCGCTCAGCCGGCGTGACTTTCGTAGATCCTCCTACGTAGATATGCTGAATGGCATCCTCGATCTCAAGAGCTGGGCCATGCACCAGAAATCCCTCATGAGGAGCGTGCGCTCCTACGGAACCGTTGAGGACCTGGTTGAACAAGGCGTGGTAAGCGATGAGCAAGATCTGATGGCGAAGTGCATACTCTTCTACCGCGCCGAGAAGCTCTACCACCTCAGTACCCAAGGGCGTCTGGATGATGTGGACCGGCAGTCACTCGAACGTGAGATCCAGTTGTGGCTCGATCTGGAGGGGATGTGTAGGTTCTTCGTGGGATTCTGCGAGACCATGAGCTGCCACAGCCCCGAATTCATGGGATGGGTACGTGAGTACTACTCAAGTCGCCCATATGCATCAGAATGCTTCAGAGACAGAAGCGGGTAACGGCCTGCCCCCATCGCTCATAAGTCCTGCCAGATGAGGCATGTCCTTGCTGAACTGTACGTATGACATCGAAACCACGATTAGCCTCTCGTACTTCCACTAATTACACTTGCTCAAGAACAATACCAGGGATGCTCAATCGAGGAGCGTCTGAATCAAGGGAATCGGGGGACGCATACCTTATTTCTTTCGGTTACGCCCTGATTTTCGCAGATGCAGGGTTCGCCCAGTGATGGCCTCGACGTGTTTCACGAATGACTCGTTGCCAAACTCTCCTTCTATTTGTAGATGAGGGCGAGATAAGCAAGGAGATCATTATCGGGGAAGAAGACTTTCATACGTCTCACACCGCGTTGAGTGACGTGGTGTGCGAGCCCCGGGATCACTACCCTGGCGATTCTAGGCATATATTCATCATAGCATAGATGATCAAGTAATGACAACTATACAAGTGTGCTGTTGCCAGGTACACTCGTTTGCTAAAATAGGGTATGTGTCCCCCGATTCCCCCTGATTCACCCTTCGTCCCCACTCCACCCCGCACACGTGGAACGCCTGATCCACAGCCTCCACTGCTAGGCGTATGGGATCACGGATGTCCTTCGCTTCGTGCAAGAGCGTGCTGGCGGATCGGTGTCTCATCGGGCAGCTACCCGTAGAGTACGCTATCAGGAGGCTTCCGTAGTGAACTCCGGCGTTCGGTCCGCCACCCCTTTCTATGGATTCTTTGCACATCGAACATACCCGACAACTCGACCGCGTCTGCCGTCCGGCATGCCTCCTTAACATCGGTGGTTCCCTTCTGCCAATCTATGCCTGTGTACCGATCGATCTTCACAAACACCTTGACCTCAACCTGTATCCCATAAGACTTGCCGGAGATGTCCTTGTACCTGATGGTGCCCTCCAGCGGTGGAATATCGGAGCTTGACAGAGCCACTTCGCCTGCTCTTGCCGCTGTATAGAGATAGAAGCCAAGTAGATCCAAATACCCTTCGGGAAAGTGGAAGCCGCCGGAGGAATTGGCTCCAATGTGCAAGTAGCGATGTGGCTCCTTCTCAGGAGCTACACAAATCGCGCTGCCACACTCTAGGATGATAAAGGCAGCTTCTCCTGCCGGTATGAGGTTACAATGCCCCGCTTTTGGATAGCTACCTGTGCGAGTCACGAAGTCGGAGATATTGAAGTGCCATGTTGCGTCGATGTCCTTGGCTACCCCATTCCCGATGTTTGTTGCTGGGAGCATGAAGTCGCGATCTGCGCGGCCTCTTTCAACTGGCTCTTCGACCCGCTCGTCTGACCAAACTGAAGCGCCTCCCCTTACGCGTAGCCAGAAGCTAGCTGAGCCAAAAGAGATATTCGGGCGGTGCTGCTGCTCGCGAGCGGCTTTCATCTCAACTACAGTCCACAGAACAGCGAGAACTCCGGCTTCTGTGGCGACAAACAGGCAAGCGTTCTGAGTGTTAGGCTTTCCGGAAAGCAGGAAGAAGGCTGCAGTGAGTCCACTGAATAGCACTAGAATCGCAATAATGATGATCCTAGAAGACATGTGCATGCTCCACCTCCGTATCCATAGTATAAAGAGACAGCTTCGGCCAGGGAACCTAAAGTGTTCGTACTTACGTAGCGGGAATCAGGGGACACATACCTTATTTCTTCCGCGTTCGCCCTGATTTTCGCTGATAGAGTGTCCGCTCCGTGATGGCCTTGACGCGCTTCAAGAATGCCTCTTTACCAAGCTGCGTTTCTTTTTTTGAAGGAGGTTTTGGCAAGCAAGGCAATCACCTATCATTGCAGAAGAAGACTTTCATATGTCTCACACTACGTTGAGTAATGTGGTGTGCGAGCCCCGGGGCCACTACCCCAGCGATTCTAGGCGTGTATCTATCCTGGATCATCAGGGAGTGCGCAATAGTCTTGCTGTCAGGCACACCTGCTTGCTGAAATAAAGTATGTGTCCCCTGATTCCCCAAATGTGGACAGTCCCCAGAACTCCCCGACTCCACGCGACCAGGCCATGCTTTCGCCATCGGTACGGGTTTGCAGAGGACTGCCTGGGCTTCGGGCATCCGCCCATGTAGAATGAACCGATACAGGGGGGTGGCGGAATGGAAAGGCAGACTTCTGCGGAGGGAACCCAGCCATCCAATGAATCATCCAAGATGGGGCTCTGGGCAGCCACATCGATTGCCGTAGGCACGATGATCGGAGCCAGCATCTTCTCGATCTTCGGCCTGGGAGCCCAGATCGCGGGGCAGAACCTTCCGCTTGTCTTCGTCTTGTCCGGTGTCCTGGCCTTTCTCGTGGCCCATTCGTATGCTCAGTTGGGATCTCGCATCGTTTCCAATGCCGGGGCGATCGAGTTTATTCTCAAGGGCTTCGGCGACGGGACGATTGCCGGCACGCTGAGCTTTCTCAGTTGGTTCACCTATGCAATCTCGATTGCCCTGTTCGCCAAGGGGTTCGCCGGGTACTTCCTGCCGCTGGTCGGCTTCTCGACATCGTTCTACTCGACGGGGCTGGTCGCCACTGCCGTCATTCTCGTGTTCACCGGGCTCGGTCTTCTCGGGACGAAGGCGGTCGGCCGAGCCGAGTTGGTGATCGTCATGGTCAAGCTTTCAATCCTCGGGGTGTTCATCGTGCTCGGCCTCAGGATGATTCATCCGGCTTGGGTGACGCCGACGTTCGCGGCAGGCCACGTTGGAGGGACGTTCACCGCGGTAGCCGTATTCTTCCTGTCCTATATGGGATTTGGGTTGGTGGCGAATGCGTCCGAGAACATTCGGAATCCTACGAAGAACGTTCCCCGAGCGATCTATCTCAGTATCGGTATCGTAACCCTCGTCTACATCGCAGTCGCTCTTGTCGCGGTGGGGAACGTCGCACTCCCGGAGCTGGTTCGAACGCAGGACTTCGCGCTCGCGGTCGCCGCCAAACCGTTCCTCGGCCAAGCAGGGTACTTGTTGATCAGCCTCGGCGCCCTGTTCTCGATTTCATCCGCGCTGAACGCCACCCTCTTCGGGGGAGCCAACATCGCCTACGCGCTGGCCAAGGACGGTGAGCTTCCTCGCTTCTTCGAGCGCAAGGCGTGGTTCAGCGGATCGTTGGGGCTCTACCTGACTGCAGCGATCAGCCTCGTCCTCGCGCTCACGTTCAACCTGAACGGGATTGCGTCGATGACCAGTGCCGTCTTCATGGCCATCTACCTATTCGTGCTGATGTCTCATTTGCGACTGATCCGGACCGTCGGTGGGAGTCGGATCGTCATTCTCGTATCGATTGCACTCATCATTGCGGTGTTTGTGCTGCTTCTTGTGCACGAGTGGACAACCGAACGAACGTCGTTCTACGGGACGTGGATCGTCTTCCTCGCGGGACTGGCGGTGGAACTGATCTACCGAGCGCGCTCGCACAGACGCCTGCGTCATCGATCGCCTCTGCATCACATGCACCTACACTGATCCGGGTCCGGCTTCGATAGGGAGACTGGGCATCGAGTCAGCGCTGCTTGGACCTTCGATTCTTTTCAGTTCTCCGCCAACCAGCGCTCCAAATCTCGTTGTAGGCTCTCGGCGGGCTGTAGAGGATGGATTGAGAACGCCGCGGTGGGTAGAATGCGCGGGAGGAGGAAGCCAGATGACATCACGCGAACGTGTCCTGAAGGCGATCAGCCACGAGGAGTCGGATCGGGTACCCATCGTCATTGGCGTGAGCAACGCGACGGGGATCAAGATGGAGGCCTATCGGCGGCTAAAGGAGTCGCTTGGGATCGCGGCTCCGGACAACTACCTCTACGACTGGCCTGAATTGGGCACAGCCCTTGTGGATGAGAACACTCTCGTTCGACTCGGAGGCGACGTTCGCGGTGTGTTGGATTTGGAGCCGAAGGCCGTTCGCACCCGCAACGCAAGCCGGCCTCCGCACTCGCCGTGCATCGATTCGTGGGGGTCCGGGCAGCGCGAGGTTTCGCCCGGAGAGTGGTTCCCGGGAGTCCATCCGCTCGCTGAAGCCACGACAATCGCGGAGCTGGAAGCGTATCCGTGGCCCGATCCGGACGATGCGACGCGGTTCGCACACGCACGCGCCACGGCGCAACGGGTGGCTGACGAAGGGGAATACGCGATCATGGGGACGCCGTGGCTCCTGTTCCCGCTGGAACGAGCGTTCGCCATGCAAGGGATGGACACGTTTCTGATGAACTTGGCCCTGCGCCCCGAGTTTGCTCGATCCCTGCTCGAGCGCATCGCGGATGTCTGCAAGGGGATCATGCACGGCTTCCTACACGAAGTCGGCGACCTGATCGACATCATCAAGATCGGAGACGATCTTGGGACCCAGAACAGCTTGCTCGTCTCCCCGCGGATGTATCGCGACATCCTCAAACCGATCCACGCCGACTTCATCCGTTTCATCAAGGAACGCACGCAGGCGAAGGTGTTCTTCCACTCGGACGGCGACGTCTTCCCGCTGATCGAGGACTTCATCGAGATCGGGATCGACATCTTGAACCCCATTCAGACCTCGGCCGGCAAGATGTCGGATCTCGGCGAGCTCAAGCGGAGGTTCGGCGACGACATGGTCTTTTGCGGCGCAATCGATACGCACCATCTCCTTCCCCAAGGCACGCCCGACGAGATACGCGATGAGGTGAACCGTGTGATCGACATTCTGGGGCCAGGAGGCGGCTACCTTGTGTCCTCCGTTCACACGATCATGACCGACGTTCCGGCCCGAAAACATCCTTGCGATGGTCGATGCAGTGATGCATCGATCGGCATAGGAAGACGTCTCACCAAGGCACGAGATCTTGCGAGCATGTGGTCTACCATTGGATCTCACACAGGGGCGGGCATCCCCGATGCGAAAAGCAAGGGACAGTCCCAAGTGCTTCTACGCGATCAGCTCTTGTTGCGCGACTGCGTGCCACGATGGAGTTTGCCAGAGGATGCTGGATTCGCTAGTCTGATCTTGGGTTGCGAAGCGAGGAGATGATGCGATGAAACGCCGGATTTCGCTTGCGTGGTGGCCTGTCCTAGTGATCCTGAGTCCGTTTTGGGTGCCGCTTCTCTTGATCCGTTATCGTGCATTTCTGAGGGATCGAGCGCGAGCGACCGAGCTGAACCGCTCGCGGATCGATGCGGCAAAGCCGCTCGAGATCCCTGAGGTCGATGAACTTGAGATCCGCGTTCTGTCGGAATGGCGGGCGAAGGACGGGTTCAAGGGCGAATCGGGGGTCTCTTACCTCTTCCGCACCAACCTCGGCTCGTTGCTGTACGACATCGGCTTCGGTGACGAGAGTGGTGTCGTGGCGCACAACGCGAAGCGACTCGGCGTGACGGCGGCCGACATCGATGCGGTCGCGATCTCCCATCTGCACAACGACCACATGGGCGGTATCCAGGCCTTTCGGTCGATGCACGTTGCGGTCCCGCAATCGCTCAAGCCGGTGCAGCCGATTCCCGGCTTCCTCCCCGCGCAAGCAGCGATGGAAGGCTTCGATGCGCAGGTCGTCGGCGGGCCGCAGCTTCTGAGCGGAGGGATCGCTTCGACCGGCCCGCTCGCGCGGCGGCTCTTCGTTCTGGGCTTCACCGAGGAACAGGCGCTCGTCATCCGGCTGCGGGGCAAGGGTCTTGCGGTCTTCAGTGGCTGTGGGCACCCGACGCTCCCCGTGATCTTGGAGATGGTGCGAAAGATGACCTCCGAGCCAATCTATGCAATCGGCGGAGGGCTGCACTTCCCGGTGACCGGCGGCCGGGGACGCATGGCTGGGATCGACATGCAGACGATCCTCGGTACGGGCAAGCCGCCGTGGCGCCGGATCACCGAGAATGACTTAGACGCGGTCATCGAAGCCATCCGCGCGGAGAATCCGACGCACCTCTTCCTCTCTGCCCATGACACCTGTGACCACGCCTTGGATCGCCTCGCGCAGGAAACGGGCGCCGAGGCCGTCGTCCTCGAAGCCGGCGGGGTTTATGATCTCTAGCTGTACTAGCTGTACGGGGTCAGACCTTGCCTTTTGCCACCTCGTGAATGTCCACAGCGAATCCGCATTGCACCAAGATCTCCATTCGCAGTACTTCCCAAGCCTTTGGTGAGCGACCAGAGCCGCCGAATATCTGTTTGTTGTCTACAACGACGCAAGTGCCAGCCATGCCAGGGTCCTTGAATTCCCTTGTGATGCCAGTTAGAGTAGCGCTACAGAAAGGCTGGCAATCTCTCGGCGTTCGTTCGACGGGCTTGTTGGAACGGTATCTGTGACAGGCAATCGCGGTGGAACCACCGGGATGGTTCGATGGTGTCGGCCTTGCTGGATGTGTTTGTGTGACTAAGGAGGAATTGCGTGCGTGATCGATCTTTCCGATTCAGGGTGAGCGGGCCGAACATTGTCAGCGAAATCATAGAGAGAGAAGCGATAATCATCAACCTCGACAGCGGCAGCTACTATAGCCTTCAAGAAGCTGGCGCCGACATTTGGGCCGGGGTCCAAGATGGCATGCAGATCAAGGAGATCATCGATCGCCTCGCGATGAGATACGAGGGTGACAAAGAGGCGATTCGTTCGGCCGCGATGGACCTACTGACCCAGCTGGAGGATGAGGCGTTGATCAAGTCGGACGGAGCAGCATCTGAGGCACCTCCTGCCTCGGTTCCCGATGTGGCGGCGGCTGATAAGGTTCCATTTTCTCCTCCCGTGTTGCACAAGTACACAGACATGCAAGAGCTCTTGGTTCTTGATCCCATTCACGAGGTGGACGCGAGCGGATGGCCCAAACTGACCGGTGACGACACGGAATGCGGTGAGTGATCTCCGCTCAATGCATCCTCAATCCGAACCTCGAAAAGATAACCCCATTAACGCGAACGACCGGCGGCCGGCCACGTTCTTCGAAGCGGCGTATCATGCGTTCTTAGGCGCTCAAGAAGCAGCCGGGGCGGAAGAGCGGACGTTCGCTATTGCCGGTAGTAAGGTGTGCTTGCGGTTTGCCGGTCGCGCGCTGATCCGACCCATGACAGAAGCTCTCGCACACCTGGCGAGTGAACCGTCTGAATCGCCCGATCTGGAAATCTGCATCTGGGATAGCGCATCGACGCAAACGCCAATGGTTCCCCCATCATGGTTAACCGGCGACTACGGCGTGCAAGGGCTGATTACGGGGTTCAACACAGAGAGATTTCAGACACTCGTCCAACTGGTGAACAACACCCTCAACATGCTGGACCATCGCCGGAGCCTCGCTCTATGCTGGACTCCGGATGCCCGCCATGGTACGTACTACGAGACCATATCACCGGTGCGAACGCTCCTCTACTGGTGGATGCGCCGTCACTGCCGTCAGCTCGTGCATGCAGGCGTCGTGGGGACAGCCGACGGCGGCGTGCTGATGCCCGCCAAAGGCGGGTCGGGCAAGTCAACGACAGCACTCGCATGTTTGAAGGCCGGCATGTTGTATGTGGGAGACAACAACATCCTACTCGGCACGGATGAGCGGCCGCTCCGCGCCTACAGTATGTACAACTCCACCGCTCTGCACGGCGTGCATCTGGAAGAGAAACTCCCGCATCTGTTGCCCCACATCGAGAATCCGGAGCAATTAACTCAGCAAAAGGCGTTCGCCTTCCTCCATACACGTTATCCGTCACAGATGACTGCTTCGCTGCCGGTGCGGGCCGTACTGGTTCCGAAGGTCACCGGGCTCCGCGACTCCGAACTGTCGGAGAGCTCGCTCGTCGCAAGTCTGAACGCGCTGGTGCCAAGCACCGTGTTCTCCTTGCCAGGCGCGGGGCGGGAGACGTTTGAAATACTGGTCAAGCTGATCAAGCCGTTGCCTCACTATACGCTGAACCTTGGGACTGACCTATCGCAGGCGCCGCGTGTCATCTCAGAGCTGCTGCGTACGCTTGCCTGAGGTTTGCGTGCGTCGATGACGGTTATCCTTTGTTGCGGCTAAGGGATCGGGTGAGGCGACGGACAAACTCTCTAACCATTCGAACGGGAACCTGCCCGATGTGCTTTAGTCCCCATCGGCGACGTAGGTAGTCAAAGAAGCCGACGAGGCCCGGACCGAGGCCGGACGTTCCTCGCAGTCGGTTGAACCACAATACGTGGAGGATCACCCCGCCTGTCGGGTCTCGCAGCGGACGGGTGCTGACACGATACTCCCAGCGATTCAATCGCGTGACCGGCGTGTTCTGCAGATCCGTCATGACACGGGCCGGTACCTCCGCGCGAAACCGCTCCTGTAGGTAGATCAAGGGTGCTTTCAGGCGAGGAACGAGACGCCGGCGACGAGCGTCTTCCACCAGCCGATCCCAATCGACTTCGGCATGTGAGACCCTGAGAATCGTCATTGCGTCCGCAATCCAGCGAAACGGCGGATGTGGCGACCAAGCCCAGCCATGCACGCACACATGCAATAGCATCTCCGTGGGGCTCGGTGCCAGCGTCGGTATACCGGCTATCGGCGCGGGGACAGCATTGCGCCAAACGGGTTCTTCATGCTCCGCAACCAGATCCTCGGGGAAGAGGTGCCAGTGAAGATCCAACGCGGTTCCGTCCGGGTAAACGAAATCGGCTCCTTTGGAGACGGAGACGTAGTCATCCGTCACACGCGGCAGATCGCCCTTCGGACTCCATCCGAGGCGTTCCAGCACGTCGACTGCACGCACTGCATCGGCCTTTGTGATGAGGAGATCCACGTCGCCGATCAGGCGAATTCCGTACTGTTCGCCGTACAGAGCATTAAGCGCCGCCCCCTTGAGCAGCATCATGGCAACGTCTTGTTCATGAAGCGCTCTTAGCGTAGGCAGCAAGCGGCTTGTGAGCCATTGGTTTCGCGACCACGCCATGCGATAGATCCCCTTCAACTTGCCCATCAACGGGTCGTCTATCCCCTCTCGAGCAAGGTTCCAATACAAGAGAGGCATCACCTGGAACGACGCCGGCTCAAGATGATCGATATCGCCATGCTGTTGCCACTTTTGCCATGCCTCGGCCGCCTCATCACCCGGCAGCAGGATGGCGTCCAGCAGGAGCTCTTGGTCGGGGGTCGGTTGACAGGCGCTTGGCCGAGATGATCTCACCTGATACAGCTCCTCAACATTGTTGGACGTCGTTGGTTGACTCGCGGCGACGGTCCAGAGCAGCCTTCAGAACATGTGCATAGTCGGAGCGCGCGTCCTGGCGCCGGCGGCCATGGTTCGACATGTGAATGCGACGCCGCAAAACGACATCGGGCAGCATGACAACGTTCAGCTGAAGTTCCGTCGCACGCAAGTACCATTGAAGAAACTCCCCCATGCACAAGGAACCATCGAATAGACCCACGCGATGGAAGACATGGCTCGGAATGAGCATGGCTGCAGCCAAATATCCAGGCATAGATTCACGTGGGCAACGGATCTCGCGCTTCTGCTCGTCGCTAAGTTCTGGACTGACGAATTGAGTCACATGCCCGAAGACGATGTCCGTCTCGGGGTGCTGATCGAAGGCGGCAAACTGCAACGCGAGTTTGTCCTCACACCACAGATCGTCGGCGTCCAGGAAAGACAAGTAGTCGCCCTTGGCGTGCTCAATGCCGCGATTACGGGCCGCGCCGATACCGCCGTGTGACTGACTGAGGCAGTGTACATCCGCCTCGCGCTCGGCGTAAGCCCGCGCGATGTCGATGCTGCTGTCCGTGGATCCGTCATCAACAACGATGATTTCCAGCGGGCGGTGTGTCTGAGCAAGTATGCTGTCAATCGCTTCGGCCAAATACCGCTCTCCGTTGAACACGGGGATGACTACGCTTACCTCATCGCGCTTTGTCATGACCACCTGCTGAAGTTTGTGCTCATGCTCCGATTGAACTGGTGTGGAAGACTATGCCTGGTTCTCGCTTGCTGCCCGAGCGTGCCGTCCCCGTACATTTCGGACAACCGTGCTCTTGCGCTTGTGGCGTCATCGGCCGGCGTAAACCCGAATCTCGCAGCACGACCTGGGCAGGAGCGCGATAAACCGCTGCGAAACGTTGATCTTGCTGAGATCATTGGCGTTCTCCTTTCATTTGCGGGTCCGCATCCTCTGACGTGCGGCTCTCGATTGGAGGCAACGATGACGCTACGCCATACCGCGCCCGGCGGCGCTCTAGGGAGCATCTCAACACCCGCACCGCGGCTCGATCGTCCTCTTCTCGTTGATTGGTCAGGTTTGCATCATGACGTCGGTAGAACAGCACCACGTCATTCTGGACCAATATGGGAACGCCCATTTCGCGGACACGCATGTACCAATCCCAATCGTCGCCAAATCTGAACGACTCGTCGAATGTACCGACCACATCGAATACGCGTCTTCGAATGAGGGATGCCCCCAGATTGAGTGCCAGCTCCGGCGAGCCATGCGGCACGAAGCCGTTAGCTTGAGTGAGTTTGAGCCGCTGGAGATGCCCCAACGCGATGTCTGCTGCAGGTGAATTCCTCAACGCCCCTTCTTGCACTGCCAGTTTGCCCTGGATCCAGAGGTCATCGGCATCGAGGAATCCGATGAGATTTCCTTGAGCGTTTTCCAGTCCCGTATTGCGCGCGCCAGCGGGTCCACGGTTCGGCTGGCGTATGTAGTTGATCCGGTTGGCGAACCTGTTCGCGATTTCGCCGGTGCCGTCCGTTGATCCATCATCGACAACGACGATCTCCAGCGGCTGGTAGTCTTGAGCAAGGATGCTTTCGATCGCTTCGGCGAGGAGTCTTTCTCCATTGAAGACAGGAATGATGACGCTGACGAAGAGATGTGTCACGGTTGTGGCGGTCCCGGTGGGAACATGCGAGAAAAGTAGTTGTCTACGCTGGTTGCTGCATCGATCTTGAGGACGGTTCCTGTGGTGTGTAACGAGAAGTAGTCCGAAGCCAAATACACCGCTGCGCGTCCGATGTATTTCGGAGTGATCGAGCGTCGAAACAGAGGCGCGTCAGGTGCGTATAGGGTGCGTCCGTGCTCATCTTCTTTCACAAACCCCGGAGCGATTCCGTTGACGCGAATCCTATACGGGGCCAAATCTATGGCCAGTTCCTTGACGACCATCCCCAGTGCGGCCTTGGAAGCAGTGTAGGGAATGTCCCGTTCAATCTCCCACTGATGGATAGAGGTCAGAAAGATAATGCTTGCCTGGGTTTGCCGGTCGATCATCGCCTCGACAAGACGGCGAGTCAGCCGCAGCGGCCCGAAGACGTTCGTGCGGAACACCTTGTCCATCAACGCGTCGTCCAGTTCGAGTAGAGTCCGTGTGGGCAAGGAAATGCCGACGTTGTTGACGAGGATGTCGGGCACCAGCTTCTCACGTATGAGCGTTTCACAGAGGTCGTCGACTTGTTCGGCTGCGGACACATCCGATTGGAAGCCGCGAGCTTCGATTGGAAATACCGCCAGTTCGGCTTTCAGGCGTCGGCAACGCTCGGCGTCGATATCGGTGAACAGCACGCTCGCACCGTGGCGGGCCATCTCCAAGGCGATGCTCCGGCCGATGTTGTTCCCGGCGCCGGTGACAAGCACCGTTCGACCGCCTACGAGATGGCCGTTGTTGTCAGGGGGATAGATCGGGTCGATGAATACCCGTGACGATGGGACGTATATCCTATCTGCCAAAGCATGTAGTTCCCGAGCCAGCCGGGCTCGAATCCTCTTTGTTATCATCTCACAATCCTTGCTTCTGCACAAAGATACCGCATACAATCAACGAAGACAATGGATAATTCCATTCCAAGAGTCATTCACCAAACATGGAAGACCGATCGGATCCCGTCCCAGTGGGAGCCACTTCGCGACACCTGGCGCCGCCTAAATCCGCAATGGGAGTATCGTCTTTGGACGGACGAAGACAACGTTAGGCTTATCGCTGAGCACTACCCCTGGTTCTTGCAGATCTTTGAAGGATACGATCGAGCAATCAAGCGCCCTGATTCGGTGCGTTATTTTATCATGCACCATCATGGTGGCGTCTATGTGGATCTCGATTTCGAGGCACTTCGTCCGATCGACGGTCTCTTGGCCGGGGAGGATTTGGTTCTCGGATGGGAACCGAGCGAGCACGTCGAACGGGAAGCTGGCGTAAGAAGCCGCGGGCTTACGTCGATCGTGGGAAACGCTTTCCTCGCCTCTAGACCCGCTCATCCCTTCTGGGAGGCGGTCTTCGAAGCGCTTGTGAGCCACCACAATATGCCGAGCGTTCTGGATGCCACCGGCCCCTTCCTACTCACGCACGTATATCACGACTATGCGTATTCATCTCGGCCTACGATTGCGCCTTCGGAGATGCTGTACCCCGTCACCAAGTGGGACGCGTGGAGTGGGGTACTGGAGCGTGACCGGAGCCGGGAAACCCTACCGAAAGATGCCTACGCAGTGCATCACTGGAACGGCATGTACCGGCGCGAGGAGCTTATCGACCTTGTGCGTCGACGTCTGGGTCGAAGCAGCTAAGTGTACCGCGCGGGCTAGTCTTTCGCATGCACCAATCTATTGTAGAGACTCTCATAGTTATCGACGCAGCGATCGAGACTGAACAGATGCCGAGTTCGTTTGCGAGCAGCCCGGCCGAGCTGCTCGGCCAGCTCACGGTCTTGCAGCAATCTGACGATCGCCCTTGCCAGCGCAGGTGGATCGTCCGGCTCAACGAGCAGGCCTGTTTCGCCATCGAGAACAACCTCAGGCAGACCGCCCGTTCGACAGGCCACGACGGGACGGGCCATATGGGCTGCCTCCAGCGCCGACAGACCGAAGCCTTCGTAACGGGAAGGGACCAAGACTAACGTCACTTCGTTGATTAACGTCGGTACACGATCCGGTGGGACCCACCCGAGAAATTCCACCGCCGTTTCCAATCCGAGAGTTTGCGCCGTTTCTTCAAGAGATGGTCTTTCTGGGCCGTCGCCTGCGATTATCAGATGGGCGTTCGGGATCTGGTCTAGCACGCTAGCGAAGGACACGACTGCAGTGTCGAATCCCTTCTCTGAAGTCAGTCGCCCCAAGCAGAGCACTGAGGGGTGACCGAAGTCCAGCGGGGCAGGGGACAACGATGGAGGATCGAGGCCGTCATACACGATCGACGACCGTGATGCGATGCCGGGCAGGAAGTCGTGTGCTTGCTTCAGGACCGCACCGGATACGGCCGCAATCCAGTCTCCCGAGGCCAGTAATTGCTCTGTCAATGGCGTCTCCTCCGGCAGTTGGGGGCCTAGTCCGTGTAGCGAGATCAGCGTAGGTGCTTTGTAGTTCTGCATTGTGCGCAGGTGAAAGTAAGAACTGAGACTGGTTCCCCCGACGTGCAAGTGGACCAGGTCCGGGCGGAAGTCGCGCTTGAGTGAAGCAACCTGTTGACAAATCGAGACGATTCCTGCGAGATCTCTATCATGCAGCGCCCGGTGGAAATGGAATCGATGAAGGGGGATCCCTTCGAAGAGTGCCGTGTCCGGAAGACGGGTCCGAGTATGTGAGGTAACGATGGAGAGTTCATGCCCGCGCTGTCGGAGAGCAACGAGGAGCCTCGACATGAGCACTTCGACACCACCGATCGTGCTCCCGACAAGCTCAGTCCAGTGGAGGATTCTCATGACACGCCATCCAATCCCAGCTTGTTCACGGTGTCTGCTAGTGTACGCGCAACTGAGAAGACGTTCCACGCCGTGGAAGAACAAGTGGCCGGCGACAGCGGTGTTTAGTGAGTATCCTTAACCGGGCTTCGTTGCCTCCAACGTAATACTTACGATAACGTTCGCGAGATCGCGCACTTCTTCGCCCGACATGCCCAGCTCTTCGGGTTCGATAGTGCGGCCTTCTACGACGACTGTCGGCTTGCCATCTCCGAACAACGCGGAACCGGCGGATAGTTCCTTCAGGATCTTGACGTCCTGGAATCCCGCGTCGCGGATGGCCGCCAGGTAGTCGTCCTTCTTCGACGCGCCGGCGATGCAGCCAACGTACGCCTCGATCGATTCTCTGATGGCATCGGGGAGTTCTCGCAACAGGACGATGTCGGAGATGATCATTCGCCCTCCCGGTTTGAGCACCCGATGAACCTCACTGAACACACGCGGCTTGTAGGGTGAGAGGTTGATGACACAGTTGGAGATTGCGACGTCGACCGAAGAGTCTGCCACAGGCAGGTTTTCGATTTCTCCCAACCGGAATTCGACGTTGCGGGCCGTGTAGGTGCGGGCATTCTCCCTGGCTCGATCGAGCATTTCAGGCGTCATGTCTACACCGATGACGCGCCCCTGCTCTCCCACCGCGTGTGCGGCGAGGAAGCAGTCGATACCCGCCCCCGATCCGAGATCAAGCACCACATCCCCTTCCTTGAGCGATGCAATCGCCGTCGGGTTGCCGCAACCGAGTCCGAGATCGGCGCCGCTGGGGATCGACTGGAGCTGTTCTTGTGTATATCCGATCACCTGGCTCGACGGCCTCTCACCTCCGCAACCGCAGCCCGAGGGTCCGCTGCAGCAAGTGCCCCCGGAACGGGCTCGCTCTGCGTACCGCTCGCGCACGATCTGTCGTACTTGATCCTTTTTCATGCTTCCTCCCTTTGTGGCGCGGCATCCGGGATGAATTCGCCGGCGACCGATCCCAGCGTCGCTTGCACCACGGTGACGAGATCGTCGGCCTTTGTCAGCAATAGACAGCAGACCTCGCCCTCTTTCTCGATCGTTGTGAGGGCAAGCTTGTCCCCGCCGTGGATCTTTGCCTTGTCGCGGACGTCCTTCGGCAACACCATCTGCCCTCGCTCATCCACAGTGATCAATGCCTCCACCTTGCAGCACCCACAACCGCATTTCGCCTTGCCCTTCTCTGTTGTCATCTGTTTCTCCCGATGAATCAGTTATAGCTGATTTATCAGCAACATTAGAATACACTGTACAGAGTGATTTGTCAAGGGGCGAAGATAGTTGACTGCTGTGATCCGCACCTGGTCAGCGCATTGATCCGGGATGTCCCGGAGTGACGAACAGGAGACGCTGAAGTAGCAGTCTCCACGGAGGAGTGGTTAGTGTCGCCACTCCGTGTTGTAATACGATGCAGTCACGAATCGACAATTGGAAGGAGCAAACGACATGACGCCTGAGACCATCATTGCGGAGTCCATCGTCTGCCAGGCCGCCAACCTCATCGAACTCTGCGTTGTGCGAGTTGGGGTGCGTGTCCCCCGGACTCCCGCGAAGCAACGCACGCCTCGCACTCCTCGAAGTCAGCAAGACCATCGATCGGGAATGGCCGCAGTCTGTGCTCGACGACTACACAGCCGAAGTAAATCGAGAGCTGGAGCGGTTGTCGGGCGACCGAGTATCCTAGGAGCGACGACCTTCGAGAACGCCATCGAAGCCCACCGTACCGAGCTCTACGTCGCGCCGAGTTGAGTATTGTGTTCACGAAATTTCCAGAGGTATTCTTCCCTGTCACTAACCCAAAGAAGGAAGGTTTGATCCCGATCCCCGTTTTGTGGAAGAGCGCACTACTCATATACTTACTAGAAAGACACTCAAGGAAAGCGAGAAGGAGTGAGGTCAAGATGGCTAGTCTGTCAGCAAGAGCATTCGCGGAGCTGCTTGATATGCCCGCATACAAGCAGGCAAGGATCCTCGCAGAGCAGAAGCATCCCAGAAGGGGACCTCAGGCGTTCAAGGTTCCGTACTACGCTTCTGCGCTCAAGGGCATTAGGGACTTCTACAGGCAAGGGAGGACTCGGGCAAGCCTTCAGAGCGCCAGGAATGCGATTACCTCTCTCAGGCCAGACTCGCGTAGCGACCACAACATGCGAGTGCTAGATCAGTTCGAGGCATCAGGGCAAGACGCACGACAACTCATCGTCCTGCCGCTCAAGACATACAAGACTCGTTCGGGATCTGTGGACGTCTCTCTTCGCTTCGATCTCGTTGCTTCGGAGGGCCAGAATACCAAGTACATCTTCTACAACACCCGTATGGCGTCTATCGACAAAGAGACAGCCTATCGCACCCTCGAAATCGCACATTGGGTGATGCAGAAGGAGGGTAGTTCGGCATGTCTGTCGGAGCTTGAGTATGTGGATCTGCCAAGCGGCAAGGTCTACCACCGAAGTCAAAGAAGAGCAACGACGATTCGAAAGATGAGCAACAACATCAAGGTCATAGACGCACTCTGGCCAATTCTCTAGGGTGAATGCGCGACATGAGGGACAAGACAACTCAGTCAATATGGAGAGCATCTGCTCGGACATGCGATCCGCTAGTACGCTCGGCGAGCTGCCGAGCGGGTTTCGAACTCAGTCGGTCTCTGGGCTACATTTCGACTCAATCGACGCTCTCTGTGTGGGGTGAGGAATGAGTAGGGGAGCTTTACTGGAACTGAAACGTCTCAAGCTTCTTGATCGCCGTTGGCATGCCACTGATCTGAACGGGCTCTCCGATGAGATACTGCGTGGCAAGCTTGAGGATTACTACAACTGTAGAGCTGAGATGGCTGAGTCAGAAGCAAGGGCATACGGACGCGAAGCGGTGCCACTTGCGGCGCTAGTGAGCAGCATCTCCGCAAGGACAGAACTCGAATCGCTATTGACTCTACTTCTTGTGTTCAGTCGTGCTTTCGTTCCAGATCGCGTCCTCTTGCTCGCTGAACCGGACTCAGCGATGAGCAGGGCTTCTCGCCAGGCCCTTGGAGGTCCGGCGAAGAGGGAGCTAGATAGGGAGCACATAGCGAAGCAGTTGAGGTTCCTGAGTTCTCTGGCTGGTTTTGTCCATGATGAGACGCTAGTCACCGTGCCACTGCGCCTTCTGCACACACGTGGAGAGGCCATTCCGATCTTCTATTCGAAAGACAACTACCGCTCAGTTCTGCCGCTGGAGGTTCGGGAGCACGTTGACGCTCACGTTGATGTGCATCCAGTCATGTATGACCGTAGCACTGGACACAGCTACATAGCCCGAGAGCCTGCAGATGAGCCGTGTCGCGCAATCTTCGTAGACTTCTCGAGCGATCCAACCAGTTCCGGGATGTCCTTCATCTTGTCCACAATCGACTCCGCTCAGCCAACCGATGATCCATCCACACTGCAGATCGCATACAGCTACGATCTCGAGCGGCCCGTGGACAAGGAGATGTTCGAAACCTGGAAGGAGCAAAGCATCAACAGAACGATCATCAATCGGCTTAGTGCGGTCGGGAAGGAAATCGCGCTTGCGTCTCAGCTTGGCGCGACATACCTGACAGAATCCCCGTTTGAGAGCGAACTGCTGGCCCTATCGGGGCAAGTGACCAAGCATGTGCACCAGGCGGACGCCGTTCAGTTCCTGCGTGTTAACTCACCTAGCCTCGCACTCCAGGATCCGCATCGCGTGCTGAAGCTCCGAAGGCGGAACCGGCGGGGATTCCTGCAGCTCCAAAGGGCATTGCTGGACGTGGCAACCGAACTGCAGGGCTTGGAAGGACCTGCCTTCGATGCCAGGGCTGATGTGCTACTCAAGAGGCTTGTTGAGCCAGAAGTGCGTAGAGCAGAGACGCGACTCGCGCGATTGGCCACGCGGCTAGCAAGTGTCACCATTGGTATTTCCGCTACCGTCGCCCTTGCGCTGCTGTCCGGAGACAGCCTACCTTTCGGGGCGGTCCTCGGCTTGAGCGCTGCTGGACCCGCAGCGAGCACTTTGCCGACAATCGCGGAGTACATGTCTCGCCGGAGGACCCCCGAACACATCCTTTGGCAGTTGCACAAGTAGAGGGGCGAGAGCGGAGCAAGCACCCTCGTTCGTGAACGTGGCCCGCTCTAGAGGGAGCAGCTCCGAGCAACGGGGGCAGCAACGCAGCCCCTTCTCAATGCTCCAACATCACGTTGTGGTGATTCTTACATCTCTCCATTGAGGCTCGATGAACTGGGCCTCTTCCGGGGGAGCTGCCTGCTCTTGTCGCTTGGCAACCCTAAGGGTTGCTCTAGAGAAGACTGCACAGCGGGCTTCTCTACCAAGCTGGAGCAGGGACGAGAATGGCCCGATTGCCCGCTCCATTCTCGTGTTGATGAGCCAGAGGATTGGATTCTGATTCGGGCATTGGCGTGTTCCCTTAGGAGGCTGCTCGCCAAAGAACAACCCCGCCTCGGGTGAGACGAGGTTGCCATGCTCATTGACTTGGCTGAGTCTGAGTGCTAGCCCTCCGCCAGTTTTTTGTACGTCTGGTACCGTTCTTTGTACTCAGCCTCCAATTGAGCATGGAGGCGAGAGGCCTCCTCAGGGAATGACTGCACTAGAGAGGCGTAGCGGACCTCGCCCATGAGGAAGTCGTGGAAGTTGCCGGTCGGCTCTTTGGAGTCGAGCTGGAACGGATTCTTGCCCTGTTCGGCAAGTCTGGGATCGAACCGATAGAGAGGCCAGTAGCCGACCTCGACGGCTAACCGTTCCTCTTCCTGCGATTTGCCCATCCCTTTTTTAAGACCCTGGTTGATGCACGGGGCGTAGGCGATGATGACACTCGGGCCGGGGTAACTCTCGGCTTCATGGAACGCCTTGAGACACTGG
>CAZBSW010000001.1:0-30152 GCA_964494835.1 uncultured Thermotogae bacterium | reverse complement strand
AAGCACACCTCTGCACGCCTCGATCCGCTCCAATCGCTCCCCGTCGCCGATCACCGCGCCCGCAAGAAGATCGTTGTGCCCCCCGAGGTACTTGCTCGCACTGTGAATCACGATGTGCGCTCCATGTTCGAGTGGCCTCAGGTTGATCGGCGTGGCGAAGGTCGAATCAACGACGAACAGCAAGCCTTTAGCATTGGCAACTCGAGCGACCTCTTCAAGATCAACAAGGCGCAAGTGCGGATTGGTCGGCGTCTCGGTGAAGATGAGCCCCGTGTTGGGGCGAATCACGCTTTCCAGAGAATCGGCGTCGTCGATCGGCAATACGGTGGAATCAATTCCAAACCGGGGGAGATACTGGTCCGCGAACTCCCTTGTACGGCGATAGCACGGATGCAGGAAGATGGCGTGGTCACCGCTCGACAGGAGGGAGAGGATCGTCGTTGTGATGGCGCACATCCCGCTGGCGAAAAGGAGCGCCTGCTCACCGCCCTCCAGCTCGGCGAGCTTCCGTTCCACGACTGTCTGCGTCGGATTGCTGTACCGGGCATACTCCTCTCGCGCGTGGGGGTCGCTCAATGCCTTCCGGCGCATGTACTCCATGATCTCCGCCGAATTGTCGAAAGCGTAGGTCGACGTCTGGACGATCGGCGTCGCCACAGCGCCGTAGGGTTTGCCTTTCTCCTCCCCTGCGTGTACTGACTGCGTCGAGAACTTGGTGTCCATCAGCTTCTCCTCCCGTTCTTTCCTTTGCCGGAAAAGAAAATGAGACCGCAGAACATTCTGCAGCCTCGATCCTCCACTCCAACTCGGCAGACCGGTAATCGCTACCGAGACGGAGTGGAGCTATCCATCATCATACTACGCACACGGCATGAGGAAGCGAAGACGCTTGCCAAATTCAGTTCTCCTCGAATGCTTCCTCGTGTACCGCGCATCATGAAACCAGTATACCGATCCGGGGTCGCTTCGACAAACGTGAGCTTCGCCTTATCCCGGAGACACTCGAAGCTATCATCCATCCCCCATCGCCCTTCGGGGAGCGCGCAGGGGACTGTCCGCCCGAACCTTTTGCTCGCACCCTGGTCGATCGCGCAATCCTTAGCCTGCCGGGCCGATCCCACGTTCCGGGAGTCGGGTCACAGCTTGGCGACCACAGTTTCCCTGAGGTCTTCTCCACAGGAATCCGGTGACACATACCACATTTCATCCCGAATGGGCAATCGGAGCTGCCACACCGTTTGCTGGTATTCCCTCACGCAACTCACTCAAGATGTTGTCGGTAGGTAACCCTTTCCCGAAGACCCCAGCAAACGGGGAAGAAATGCGGTATGTGTCACTCGATTCACGCCTCACCGCTTCCAGAACACCCTATTCAAGCAAATTACAAGCATCTTCTCATTGCAAATCCACGTTCTATTCGCTATCCTGGCCAAGGTGGGCGATGCTATGCCCGTGAGGTAAAGGGGAAGGAGGACAGTGTGCGAAAGAAGCTATTGATGGTCGGACTGCTCGTGGTTGCTGTAGCCCTGTTGAGTGGCTGCGACCTGTTGGACAACCTCATCAATTCGTTCACAGGAGGCGGAGGAACCGGAGGCACAGGCGGCGCTGGCACCGTGGTCAGCGGCCGCATGGAATTTCACCTTGCCGCGACGGTTTCGGAGTCCGATGGAACGTCACATGCAGGGATAGTGGGAACAACGTTCTGGTCCGGAACCGGCAACTATAACGCAGCAACCCGAACGTTCACAGCCACGTGGGACGGAGGCGATTTCTCGAACACGTACTTTGAAGCACGCCTCAACGACACCGAGGATAGCGTCGAGTACTTCTATGCGCGGCAAACGCAGGCCAATATCTGGGGAGCTTGGACCTATGTGCATGAGATCCGCGGCAATAACGTGCCCTACTCGTACACGGACGGGAACTCTCGCTACTTCGTAATCGACGGCTCGACCGCACACGGGATCGTCGACCTTCTGAAATACAAGGCCTGGTCCACGTCGGTCGGGAGCGAGACAGACCCAGTCGAGTGGGTGAATTCGTCGGGCGCCCTCACCGGTAGCACAGACGACATTATTACGATCCGATTAGATTACTAGCTTCTTTTTGGGAATCTAGGGACTCGTACCTATTTCGCTCGGGAAGAGAGATCGGGACCGGCACATTGCCTGGTAGAATTCCCTTAACGGAATTCGGTCAAAACGCCAGCGTATAGACCGAACGACCGCGATGTTGCTTCCTTCTGCCTTGGTATGTGGCTTAGCTCAATTGACCGAGTCCAGGCGACGGACCTATGCTAGTATCGCGAAACACGATCCTCGGAGGTTCAATTATGAAAGTCGTGAGCGTGTTCGGAGGACCACGCAAGCGGGGGAATACGGCGACTGTACTGACTTGGGTGGAGGAGGAGCTTCGCCGCGGCGGCCACGACGTAGAACGCGTAGATCTGGTTGATCTGTCAATCGCAGGGTGCACGGGTTGTTGGGCCTGTGCGTCAGTGGTCGATGCGCCCGCGTGTGTGATTGACGACGATGCGCAACCGGTGTTCGAAAAGATGATGGCCGCCGACTGCGTTCTGTTTGCTTCTCCCCTTTACACATGGGGCTTTGCGAGCCAGATCAAGCCGTTCCTAGACCGGCTTGTCTGCCTGGTTACGGACCCTGGCGGCCCCAACTACAAGTCACTCATCGGCGGCAAGAAAAGCGGACTGATCGTAACCTGCGGCGGCTCTATCGCGAACAACGCGGACCTTATCCAAGGCGTCTACAAGCACATCGTGAGTTACTACAGTCTGACGTCTCCCGCGGGGAACCTCATGGTCCCCAACTGCACTGAGCCAGACGCGCTCTCAGAAGATGCAAATGGCCAAGCCAAGGCATACGCGCAAAAACTGCTAGCACACTAACTTGCGGTCGCTTCTCTCACCTGCAATTAGCGAGTTTCAAGAGCATAGAGAACGAGGATTAGCCAGACAGTTCATTGCTCGTCACCTAGTCGAGAATAGTCCCATTAGCTCCCGTTCATGTCGGGCTGCTCTCGCCGCTGTACTCAGCTACAGCAACCCGCTATTGTTTGTGCTCCGGCCACGAGCGGTTGCAGAAGGAGAGCGCGATGGGCGTGAAATTACGAAAGTACATTCCTGAAACAGATTTCATCCGTGTCCGGGATTTCTTGGCCGAGACTTATGCGGCATTCGATGCTCCCGTCAACTGGGGGATCGAACGGTGGAACTACGCGCGCTACTTTGTTGCACCGATGCTCGGTTCCTACGGGACGGAAGACGGGTCGCCGGAGGGCGCCCTCCGCTCAATCAAGCTGTGGGAGGATTGCGTAGGAGTCTGGGAGACCGACGACGGCGAGATCGCCGGTGCGACCTGCATCGAACACCCGGACCCTGAGCACCCCGGATTCGGCGAGATGTATGTTCAGCGGCATCCCGATCATCTCGATCTGCTGGATGAGATGCTCGCCTACGGGGAGGATCACTATCGCAACCCAAAAGAAAACCGCGTTTGCGTTTGGGTTTACGAGGACGATGTCGTCCTGCAAGACGTACTAGTGCAACGTAGCTACAACAAGCGCGTGGAACCGGTTTCAACACACTTGGAGTATACGATTGGCGACCTACCGGAACCGCGGCTCCCCGCCGGATGCCGACTCATCTCGATGGCAGAGGAGAATGACATCGAGAGACGACGCGAGGTCTTCGGTCGTGCGTTCAATCATGTAGATCCCAAGGAGTGGCCGTCGGCGTTCGCCTATCGCGAACTGCAGAAAGCGCCCGACTACCACAAGGAGCATGACCTTGTCATCGTAGCTCCTGATGGAATGTACGCCGCTTGCTGCATCGTTTGGTACAACGCGCTCGCCCGAGTCGGTCACCTCGAGCCGTTAGGCACCCATCCAGACTTTCGCCGACGCGGACTGGCGACAGAGATCCAGCGAGAAGGTCTGCGCCGCCTCAAGGCATTGGGAGCAACCCGTATGCCGATGACCGGCGGATTCGAGCCGTTCTACCTTGCCTTCGGCTTTCGACACATGCGCAGCGCGTATCTGTGGATCAAGACATTCTGAACAGACCCCACAAACACCGATTTGTGGTTAGTTGAATGCCGACACGATGATCTCTATCGTCCCTCGATGCGATCGCTGACGTTCCAATACCTGGAGCGAAGCCCGACTCTCCAGACCCCGGATTCCTCCATTGGAGACGAATTCACGGAAGTTGCGCCGATGGTCGCCGCCGGCCAGCCACTCGATGAAGCATATCACCATCCAAGTGATGCTTGTGGCAGCCTTGTGCGGGGGTGCGTATTCCGCCAGGAGTAGACGCCCGTTCGGGGCAAGGACACGTTGCGCTTCTGACAGCATGACGAGACGCTCATGTTCCGTATGTTCATGGAGTGCCAGTAGTAGCAAGATCCCTCCGAACACATCATTCTCGAACGGGAGTTCGAGCGCCGAGCCGCGCACGTATCGGATCGCCGGCGGGCTGTAGCGCCGTGCCCTGGAAATCATCGCTTCGGAGAGATCGATACCTGTCGCTTGGATCCCCGCTCGATCGAGGAGGATGCACTGCGCTCCGGTAGCGGAGGCGATGTCAAGGACGTGTTTCAGATGCCAGCGGCGGCAGATCTCGACTACCCGCGGTCGAAGAGATCGAAGGAGGGGGTCGATCAGCCACGAATAGACCCGCACAGCAAAACGAGCATAGCGTTCGTCGTCTTCCATAACGGCATCGATCCTTGCAGATCTCTTGAGAGAAAGCAAGCAGGCAAGCAATCGGCCGGTCGTTGGCCGGGCGCCGGTCTTGGCGCAAAGTCGTTCTACGACCCGAGAGTAGCGAAAGGCGACCGAAATTGATTGCTGGCCCCGCTCTGTGGTATAGTTACCCCACCCCCAGTGGGGTAAGGAGATGACCGTTATGCCTAAAAAAGGAAGTCTAGCAAAAGAGACCGATCTGAAGAAGAACATTGGTCAACGGTTGCGCACGGCGACCGGCCACCTTGCGGCCGTAGAACGGATGGTGAGCGAGGAACGTTACTGCATCGACATCCTCAAGCAGATCGCGGCTGTACAGGCATCGCTATCGAAAGTGGCCTACGCCCTTGCTGACTCGCACATGAAGCACTGCGTGCGCGAGGCGATCGAAGCGGGGAAGGGCGAGACGAAAATCGACGAGCTGTTGGAGACATTCAAGTATCTGAAGCATTTTTAGGGTGTCCCTGGGAGGTATACGGCATGAATGACAAGCTGGCTGTAATCTTGGTATCGGGAGACGCAAAGGTACTGGAGATGGGGCTGGTGTACGCCAAGAACGTCGTAAAGCATGGATGGATGACTGATACAAAGCTCTATATCTTCGGTCCGTCCGAAGTCACAATCGGTACCGATCCCGATCTACAAGCGATGGTGAGAGAGATAATCGCGGAGGGCATGATTCCCGTTGCCTGCAAATGGTGTTCGGACAAATACGGTGTGAGCGATCTGCTCGTCGAGTTGGGCTGCGCGGTTGAGTATGTGGGAGCCCCCATCTCGACGGCGATCCAAGATGGGTATATTCCGATGACGTGGTAACCCGCGTCGACAGGAGGCCGGAAGATGAAAACGCTACAATCCGACAAGAGCATCTTTGAGTTTACGCCCAACATGTCCCCCATCCTCACCGTCTCGCCGCCGGAGACCATGGCCTTCGAGACGATCGATGCGTTTGGAGGACAGATAAGATCAGCAGATGACAGACTCGATAATGTTGATTTCTCCAGAGTAAACCCGGCGACCGGCCCGGTGTTCGTGGACGGGGCTAAGCCCGGTGATACGCTCGCCGTCAAGATAGAACGGATCGAGGCGCCAGCCCAGGGGGCGATCGTCTCTGGGGCGGGGATGGGTGTGCTCGGCGATGAATTGGAGGGGCATGCGACGAAGATCCTGCCGATTGCGGACGGGCGTGTTCGCTTCGGCGATCTTCAACTCCCGGCTGTTCCGATGATCGGCGTCATCGGCGTCGCAACAGCAACGGAATCATTCCCTACCGGGAGCGCGCACCGGCACGGCGGCAACATGGACACCAAGGAGATCGGACAGGGCGCAACGCTGTATCTGCCCGTGTTTCAACCGGGGGCAATGCTCGCAATGGGCGATGTACACGCGCTGATGGGAGACGGCGAGGTCTGCGTGTCGGCATGCGAAGCATCGGCACGGGTTACGGCACACGTGGATGTAATCCCCGATCGGCAGATGCGATGGCCGCTCGTCGAGCGTTCCGAAGGCATTTATATCATCGTCTCCCTACCCACCATCGAGGAGGCGTTGCATGAGGCGACACGGGCAGCGGTGGCAATGCTGTCAGAGCGTCGGCGCATCTCGATGAACGAGGCCGCGATGCTCGCCAGCCTGGCAGTGGATATTCGCATCAGCCAGCTCGTCGATCCGTACAAGACAGCAAAGGCGTTCCTGCCGCGCGCAATCATCGGCTCACAGCCGCTCCCATAGCCCGATTGCAGCTTTCCTCTAGAACATCAGCCGAACGAGCTTCTGCGATAATCGACTCTGCATCCGGTTATCATCCGACCCTCAAAGGCGCGTTTGCTGAGAAAGGACATGGTGGGAAAGGCATGCTGCAGGAACATAATCTTGTGCATCCGCAGCCTGTTTGTGAATCGAGAACGCCCACTCACCGATCATCTCTCCCATCCCTCACCGACGATCGTCACTCCGTAGATGCGGCCCGTCTTGCTGAAACTGGCACGCACCGATCCAATGCCGATCCCCTCTGTGAGCGCGCGCCATAGCCGCCGTAGCTTTCCCCGACGATCTCACAGCGGATCTTCCACGCCTTCAATTCCTTCTCCGCCAGCCCAACGTGGGAGACCTGCGGTCCGGTGAACACGGTCCGCGGCTATGGGCGTCCTCCGAAATAGGTCACGGCGACGTGGCACGATCGAGTCACCCCCGCCGCCGTGATATCAACCAGCGCAGATACCGCTAGCTTCACTTGATGTGCATCGGCTGGTCGCAGCAAACGAGCGTCCCCGCTCCAGCCTTCGTCACCTTCACCTCTTGTCCGCAAATGTCGCAAACGTAGGTCTTTCCTTCCTGTGCCATGTCTATTCTCCTTTTGGTTAGAGTTTGAGCGAGCTCTCCCACAAGCCGTGGATGTTGCAGTACTCGACTGCGATCAGCTCGCTGAACGTCTCGGAATTCACGTGCGCCACTACTGTAGGCACCCCGTAGGTCGGTCCGAGATCGAACGTTGCCACGTGCACCGCGAGCCCGTTCTTCACCCCGAACAGAGCAATCCATTTGATATGATGCTCGATCGTGTTCGGATGGGCGACTTCTTTTCCGACCGTGATCTTGACGGCGTTCTTGCCGCACTCCTCGCATGTAACAAGCTCGATCACCGGTACGTGCTTCTCTTTTCCTTCCTGTTGCTCAGTCTTGATCAGTTCTCCAAGTCTCATTGCTCCTCCTTCGGTTCAGAATCGCTTGAAGCTCTCCTTACGCGCACCGCACACCGGACACACATCCGGCGCATCACCCTCTACTGTGTAGCCGCAAACCGGGCAGATGCAGACCGTTCCGATCTCGATATCCGCCTTCGATTCCAGCGTTTTCTTCGCATCGCGGTACATCTTGGCGTGAATCTTCTCCGCTTCGAGCGCGTAGTGCGTGCTGCGCACCGCGCCTGGTTCTCCTTGCATCTCGGCCACCTTGTTATAGGCCGGATACATCTCGTTGACCTCGAATTCCTCACCGTCGATGCATGTCTGTAGATTACCGCTCGCCTCTTTGATCTGGCCGAGTTCTCGATAGTGGTTGGTGGCGTGCACCTGCTCTGCGTAGGCGATGGCGCGGAACATCCGTGCCAGGTTCGCTTTCCCTTCTTTCTCCGCCTTTTCGGCAAAGATGAGGTAACGCATGTGCGCCTGTGATTCACCCGCAAACGCCGTTTTCAGGTTTCCCTCCGTCATCGGTCGCATATGTTCCTCCTGTCTGTATTCACTTCAGGACGCAAATGAAAAGCACCGCTTCCGTCATCACCCGCGGGCCTGCGTCGACCGCCTGTTCACCCTTTATTGCCGGCGAGTTCACCGCTCAAGTATGTGACATGACTCATTTCTTCGCGGATGATCTTTCCTACCTCGTCTTTCTCCGCTTCCGTTCGCAGAAGATCCTTCAGACCTACGTAGAACGCAATTGAATCCTTCTCCAAGCTAATTGCGTACTCCAGTATCTTAGCAGGGCTGAGCCCGGCGATCTCTTTGCCGGAATCGACGCTGACATCGAACACATGTCCGTTGGCGAATGCCTGCAGGTAACGGGCTGCCTCATCATCCGGGTCGTAGGGAGGCGGCACGGACGGTTGCTCCTTCCTCATTCGGGCGAAGGTCTGCTCGTGCTCGCATTCCATCCTCGCCAGATCGAGGAACAGCTTGCGCAGGTGCTCATCTGGCACCGCATCGGCTGCGCGATTATAGAAGCCGGCGCCGTTTCTCTCTATCTGTTCCGCCATCTCGAATATCTCATCCACATTCAGTATTTGCATCGTTCGCGCCCTCCTTTAACCTGGACATCGATGGTCGTTCCATCTTATCAGGGCAGGATAATTGCGAGTACGGCCCGTCGGCAAACGACGATTCCGTTCTTGCCCGTTTCACCACCCCTTCTAGCTCCTTATCTCACTCAGCTTTTCAATGACCTCGCCCATGTCGGGAACCTCACCGATAGGGTAAACCTTGGAGAAGCGGACGATCCCGTTCTCGTCGAGGAGGATGACCGCCCGCTCGGAGAAGCCGTCAGCCTCGCGAAAGATGCCCAGCTGCTCGGCCACTCCGCCGTGCGGCCAGAAGTCGGCGAGCAGACGCGTGTGCTTAACCTTGATCTCTTTTGCCCAGGCATGCTTACAGGGGACGGAATCGACGCTCAGACCGAAGGCAAGGGCATTGTGCTTATCGAAGGCTTCCCGGTTCTCTTCCAGTTCTTGCATCTGCCTGGTACACACTCGCGTGAATGCGAGCGGGTGGAAGGAGAGGATCACCTTCTTCCCGCGGGTCTCCTGTAGTTCCATGACCTTACCGTGCTGATCCTTTAGGCTGAACTGAGGCGCCTTCACACCCACTTCGATGATGCTCATTAACGTCCTCCTTTGTGCGCTTCTGCCGGCCACGTCGATCTTGCTAGGCGTTCGACAACCGCTTCCTTGCCGACTGGGCGCAGCACGGCGAACGGCTGATTGTCGGTCTGCTGCGTGAACGCCTCTCCGAACACGGGCCGTGGCGGGCCCTCATAGAGCACGCCGATCGGGAACCGTCCCGGCTCGGCGAGCGCAGCGCGCAGCGCTGCTGCCCGGTCGTGCGAGTCGTAGTCCTCCGGAAGCGTTTCCAACCGTTCCCGGTACCAATCGACGGGATGCTTTCCCCACGTGACACAGGGCTGTATCACCTCCACGAGCGACAGACCGCGGTGGCCAATCGCTTGGGTGAACAGATCGCTCAGGTTGTCGATCTCTCCCGCAAATCCACGGGCGACGAACGGTGCGTCGTGCACGATCGCTGTGGCAAGCATCTGGATCGGCTCCGAAGTGACACCGGAGAACTGGAGCCGCGTCCGCTCGCCCATGGGTGTCGTCGGCGAGCCTTGCCCCTTGGTGAGGGCATAGACCTCGTTGTTGTGAACGATCACAGTGATGTCGGGATTGCGGCGAAGGGCATGCAATAGATGATTTCCCCCCTCACCATAAGCGTCTCCGTCGCCGGTCGCCACGATCACTGCAAGACCGGGGTTGGCGATACGGATTCCCGTCGCCACTGGGATCGCGCGGCCGTGCAGACCGTTGAACAGATTGCTGTTTAGATAATGAGGGAGCTTGGCCGCTTGCCCGATTCCCGAGACAAGGCAGCATTCATGCGGTGCCTTGTCGAGAGAGACGAGGGCACGTTTGAGCGCCGTAAGGATCCCGAAATTCGAGCATCCCGGGCACCACTGATTTTCAACTCTCGAGCGGTAATCGTCAAGCCGCGTCATCGAGGCCTCCTTTCACGTAAGCCGCGGTGAGCGGCTGACCATCGGAGCGGCTGACCATCCCTGCAATGCGCAGGCCGTACTCGGCCGCGAGTAGACGCGCGAGTTGTCCCGTCGCGTTCCCTTCCACGGCGATGTAGCGCTTGCCTTCGGGGAAGCCGTACTCAGGGAGTGGCCACAGCTCGGTGAAGTGGATCCTTCCGACTCGGCGTCCTTGAGCGCGCATTTCCTCCACCGCTTCGTCTATTGCGCCGCGGGTCGATCCCCAGCCGATAATGACCTCGTCGGAATCATCAAGGTAGGCTTCATCGGGCGGCGCAATCCCCCGGCGCAGCGCCTCGATCTTGGCGAGCCGTTTCTTGACCATCGCCGGCCGCACCGTCGCCAGATCCTCGGTGATATGGCCGGCCTCGTTGTGCTCGTCGCTGTCGGCGCAGACAAGGTGGGTCGACTGGCCGGGATAGAGGCGGGGCGAGATCCCGTCCGAAGCAAGCTCATACCGATGATACTCAGACAGGACGGTCGGGTCGGCAAAATCGTGTGTCGCGCCGCGGTCGCCGACCGGGAACTCATCGTAGGAGAAGTGGCTGTCGGCGAGGTATTGGTCGGTGAGAAGGATGACCGGTATCTGATACCGCTCGGCAAGGTCGAACGCTTCGATCGTCTTTGCAAAGGCGTCCTTTGCGTCGGCCGGAGCGAGTACTGCTTTGGGAAACTCGCCATGTCCGGCGTTGATCGCGAATAGCAAGTCTTCCTGCGCGGTGCGTGTGGGAAGACCGGTCGCCGGTCCCGGCCGCTGGGCGAGTACGATTACGAGCGGAGTCTCGGTCATCCCGGCAAGGGAGAGTGATTCCACCATCAGCGCAAATCCGCCTCCCGAGGTGGCGGTCATCGCGCGGGCGCCGGCGTAGCTCGCGCCGATCGCCATGTTCACGGCGGCGATCTCATCCTCCGCCTGCTCAGCAAAGACGCCTAACCCCGTGTCCCTAGCAAACGCGGTGATAATGCCCGTCGACGGGGACATCGGGTAGGCGGCGATGAACCGGCAGCCGGCATAGGAGGCAGCAAGCGGGATTGCTTCGTGAGCGGAGAGGTGTGTGTGCCGGGATTTCCTCGTGGGCAAGGCCGCCAGTGGCTCATGCCCACCCAGCTTCTCGTAGCCGGCTCTGGCCGCGGCGAGGTTCGCTTTCAAGACGGTCTCATCGACCTTTTCGAACACCTGGGTTAGGGTCTCCAACAGGGTCTGAAGCGGTATCCCCAACGCGGCGCACAGGATACCCGCGGCGAGCGTGTTGGCATATATCTCTCCACCGAAGCTCTCCTTGGCAATCTGCCGGAACGGTACGGCCACCTCCCTGGGAGCGTCGCCGGACTCGGAGATAAGAAGCCCCCCGTCCCGCAACGCCTTGCGATAGTGGTCTTTCGCCTCGGGATTGAGTGCGAGCAGGAGATCGGCCTCTTCTTTCGGGGCGTTAGTCTCACTCACTCGCAATCGGTAGCCACTGAACCCCCCACGGATCCTGGATTCGAACTCCTGGCTCGCAAACACGGGATACCCGTGTGCGAGGACGGTCCGGGCGGCGATGCCGCCGATCGTCTGAATCCCCTCGCCGGCCGCGCCCGCAATCAGGATTGAGAGATCCGGCCCGTGATCAGGACTCTTGTCTGCCATCTCAACTCCTCGCTCAAAGGTCATTGTGGCGGGCGGCGATCTCGTCGGCGAGTCGATCTAGCGCTTGGAGATCCGTCTGTTCGGGGAGCCCTTTGATGAGTATGGGATCGAACCAGTCGACCTTGAGCGTGGTAACCAGATTCTTCAACATATCTACGGTCTTACCCCCCCACCCGTAAGAACCGATCACTCCTACATGCCTCAGTTTCGGTCGGAGGGCGTTCGCCAGATAAGCGGCGGAGATAATGCTCGGATGCGGTCCGGCAAGAACGGTGGGAGTGGCGAAGACGACGGTCGCCGCATCGACTAGCCCTTCCGCCAATCGGCCAAGATCGGTCACCGTCATGTTGAACGGCTCCACCGGGACGCCGCGATCGGTGAGCGCCTCGATCAAATGCTCGACCATCACCGTCGTACTTCCATGCATCGATACGTGCGGAATGAGGACGAGGCTTCGGGGAGGGTCGAGGGCCCAGTGCCGGTAGGCGTTCTGGATAAACTCGGGATCGTCGTATATCGGGCCGTGGCTGGGCGAGATCTTATCGATGTCGTAGTCTCTCAGCATCTCCAGATGTCTTTCGATGAACGTTCCAAACGGCATCATGATCTCGGCGTAGTACCGCTTTGCCGCTTGACAGACCCGATTGCGGTCGCCTGCGTAAAGTTCGGTCGTGGCCAAATGGGAACCGAACAGATCGCAGGTAAACATTATCTTGTCCTGTCTGAGATACGTGAGCATTGTCTCGGGCCAGTGCACCCACGGGGCATGCAAGAACTCCAGCGTTCTGTCGCCAAGGGAGAGCGTTTCCTTGTGCTCTACGGTGGTGATCTTCTCCTCCGGGACGTGCAGGTGTGAGACGATTATCGGCTTTGCCTTAGGACTGGTGACGATCTGCGCCTCTTTGAAGCGGTTAAGGATCTGAGGGATCCCCCCGGAATGGTCCTGTTCCACATGCTGCACCACCAGGTAGTCGATCCTCCCTACACCTGCTAGTCGTGCAAGGAGAACGTCGATCTTCGTCGGATCGACAGTATCGATCAGCGCCGTCTTTTCACTTCCGCGAATGAGGTATGCGTTGTAGCTTGTTCCATCCGGGAGTGGAATCAGCTCGTCGAACAGCCGCCGGTCGAAGTCATGCGCCCCTACCCACTGCACTCCGTGTACAATCTCACGTGCGTTCAAGTCTTACCTCCTTAGTATTGTCCCGATATCTTGCGCCGGATCTCCGATGAGACGAAGGTCATAGCTATCCTGCAGCACTTTTAGGATATCGCCATTCACCCAAGCGGGCACGATCGGTCCGAGGTAGATCCCTTTGATCCCGAGCGACAAGAGCGACCACAGGATGGCGACCGCTTTCTGTTCCATCCATGATAGGACAAGAGTGAGAGGAAGATCGTTCACCCCAACACCAAACAGGTCGGCGAGCGCAACGGCAAGATCGACGGCCACGATGGAGTCGTTACACTGCCCGAGGTCGATCAGGCGCGGGATTCCTTCGATATCGCCAAGATCGAGATCGTTGATGCGAAACTTGCCGCAGGCAAGAGTGAGCACGACCGTATCGCGTGGGAGGAGTTTCACGAATTCGCGGTAATAGCTCGCCTTCTGGAGCGGTGAGTCACACCCTCCGACAAGGAAGAAGTGACGGATCTTGCCCGCTTCCACGAGCGACTTGATCTTGTCGGCAAGCGGCAGGATGCTCGCAAGCGAGAATCCGGTGGTGAGCGTCACCTCGCCTGCCTCGCCCGCGAGCGCTGGAAGAGAGAGCGCCTTTTCGATTACTTCCGTAAAGTCGTATCCCTCGATGTGTCGTACGCCCGGAAGCCGCGCCGGCCCGGTGGTGAATATGCGATCGCGGTAGGCGTCTTGCGGCAAGAGCACACAGTTCGACGTTGCCAGAATCGCAGCCGGATAGCGGGAGAAGAGCGCCTTCTGATCGAACCACGCCCTCCCCAGGTTTCCCACGAGGTGCTTGTACTTCTTCAGTCCTGGGTATCCGTGTGCGGGAAGCATCTCCGAGTGGGTGTACACATTGATTCCCTTACCTTCGGTCTGTTCGAGGAGCGCGGCAAGTGCTTTCAGTCCGTGGCCGGTTACGATGATCGCGTGACCGGCGGCCGTGCCCGTCGGCACCGCTGTGGGCACCGGTTCGCCGTAGGTTTCGATGTGTGCCTTTTTCAGTAGACGCATCGTTCGCAGATTCATCTCGCCCGCTTCTACCGCGAGCTTGACAAAGTCCTCGCCGTCGAAGTTGACGTTGGTGAACGTTGAATAGAACGCGCGCTCGAGGAACGCATCCACTTCGCTGTCGGTGTAGCCGAGTTCACGAGCGTGGTAGAGATATGCGCTCATCCCCTTGGCCGCGAACAGCAGGTTGTCTTGCAATCTGGCTACGGTCGGTGCCTTACCGCATACCCCGTGAACGGTACACCCAGTACCGTGTGCCGTCTGCGAACATTGGTAGCAGAACATGGCCTGTGCTTGTTGCTCACTCATTCTGTTCCTCCTTTGGGTTGTGAGGAGAAGCTCCTCCCGTGGGAGCACGTTGCTCCATGGGAAGCAGCCTTCCTGCGATGTCTCCGATCGTCGTCTGTTCCAGGAACCGGATGATGCTGTCGCGCAATCCCCCCCACACTGGATGTACAGGGCAATTGGGGGTGCCATCGCACGGAGCGAGGGAAAACAAGCAATCACGGAAATATCCGTCACCTTCGATTGTCCGCACTACCGCAGCCAGAGGCACTTCCATCGGCGGGCGGGCGAACGCGACCCCACCGTTCCGACCCCGGATGGAGGATAGGATGCCGGCCTTGACGAGCGCGGGTACCAGTTTGGCGAGGAAGGCGGGCGGAATCTGCTTTGCCGCCGCTAGGTCCTTTACCAAGACGGGACGGTCGCTTGGCCTGCTTGCTAGTTCTACCAGGGCGACCACCGCGTATTTCGTTGTCAAGGAGTAGAGCATCTATCCTCCAGATAAAACGATCTTTTTATCGCTTTATTATACAACAGATCGCTTCACCTTCAACCCACGAGCGAGTGATGTTGTTCTTGCGCTACCGCCCCTCACCCTTGTTCTTCGAACATGTCCTTACCCACACCGCATTCAGGACACGTCCAGTCGTCGGGAACGTCTTCGAACGGGGTCCCGGGAGCCACGCCGTTGTCCGGATCCCCTTTGGCCGGGTCATAGACATATCCGCATACCGTGCATACCCACTTGGTCATCTCTACCTCCTGTTACGTATCGTATTTCGATATTCGTTGTATGTAAGCGGTTCACCGTCTGTGCGCATCCCCGCGCGCTCGACCTCAGCGACGAACAGGCTGTGTGTTCCCAGATCGAGGGTCAGTTCAGGGTGAACGCGACATTCGTAGAACGCCTTCGCATCCGGCAGGATGGGAATACCGCTCTCTCCTTTCAGGTGGGCGAAATCGGCAAACTTGTCGACATCATGCCCGCTTTGGAAGCCGAAGTGGCGGACCACTTCCGGGCATGTCGCCCGCTCGCGATCGAGCACGTTGGCGATGAACCTCCCACTTTTCACAATCAGCTCGTGTGTGAAGTTCTTCTTGTTCACGCCGATAGCTACTTGCGGTGGCGAGTTTGTCACCTGCATCAGCGCGTCTAAGCACTGGCCGTTCTTGCGATCACCAAAAGCGGCGGTGAGGATGTACAGGCCGTGCGTTATTTGAAACATGGTGTTGTTCAACCCGGCGCGATCGGTGGCAATGTCGAACGGAAGTGCGCTGTCTTTGTTCACGCTACCTCTCCTTGTGCTGTCGTCGACGATGTCGCAGTCACGGTTCGCTGACCAAGCTCGCGGTCGATCATGATCAACCCATCTCCGGAATCCCCGACACGCTGTAACAGCTCGACTACCTTGCGCGTCGACGATTCCTCCTCCACCTGCTCGGTGACAAACCACTGCAACATGATCTTGGCAGCGTTGTCGTTCTCTTCAGTCGCGATCTTGGTCAGTTCGTTGATCTTGCCGGTGATGAACTGTTCGTGCTCGTACGCCGCCTGGAACGCTGCCAGCGGTGAGTCCCATTCCTTCTGTGGTTTGGAAAGGGCACGCAGCTCGATCCTCCCGTCACGCTCGGCGATGTGATTGAAGAAGCGCGTCGCGTGTCCAAGTTCCTCCTGTGTCTGAATGCGCATCCAGTTAGCCATTCCGTCCAGGCTCTCGGCATCGAAGTATGCCACCATCGCCAGATACAGATATGCCGATTCAAGCTCGTGCTTTATCTGCTCGTTCAGGGATTCCTGCATTCGTTCTGATATCATTTCTTACTCCCTTCTTTCGAATCTTTACGCCGAGGTCACAAACCCTACCTTCGATGAAAGCTTGCCGTCCCTTTAGATGTGCCCAACCGCATATTCCTTGTTCTCTACCAATTTTCCGCCAAGATTTCAAAGTGCGCTTGCGGATGGGCGCATGCCGGACAGACTGACGGTGCTTCTGTGCCGGTATGAAGATAGCCGCAATTGCGGCATCGCCAGACTACGGGTTGCTCCTTCTTGAACACCGTTTTCTGGTCGACGTTCTTGAGGAGGCCAAGGTAGCGGCGCTCGTGTTGCTTCTCTGCAACAGCGATCGCCGTGAAGACACCGGCAATTTCGTCAAATCCCTCTTCGCGGGCAATCCGTGCGAATTCAGGATACATCTCCTCCCACTCGTAGTGCTCGCCTCCGGCAGCGGCTTTCAGATTCTCTGCCGTCGTCCCGATCATGCCGGCCGGGAACGCCGCATCGATCTTGACCTCGCCGCCCTGGAGAAACTTGAACAATCTCTTGGCGTGCTCTTTCTCTTGCGCTGCTGTCTCTTCGAATATCGCCTGTATCTGGACGAAACCATCCTTCCTCGCTTGGCTGGCGAAATAGGTGTACCGGTTGCGTGCCTGAGATTCTCCCGCGAACGCGGCGAGCAGATTCTTCTCCGTCCGTGATCCTTTCAGTTCCATCATCTTCCTCCTTAATTTACTTATTGTTGTGTCTATCGTTGACAACCGGGGCAGAGGTAGGTCGATCGCCCCGCTTGTTTGATCCGCAGAATCCTTTCCCGGCACTCGGGGCAGAGAGCATCTTCTCGTCCATATACAGCAAGCAATTCTTGGAATTCGCCATTATCCCCGCTTGCCGTGCGATAATCGGATATCGTGGTTCCCATATTGTCGATCGCGTCCCGAAGCACGCTGCGAATAGCGGTATGGAGGCGCTTAACCTCGTCAGAGGTGATGGTGTTTCCGCTTCGGCGAGGATCGATCTTTGCGCGCCACAGCGCCTCAGAGGCATAGATATTTCCGATCCCTGCTATACGTCTCTGATCCATGATGATCGACTTGATCGGTGCGCGGCTGTTGCCGATGATCGCCTGGAGCTGCGCCGCCGTGAATTTGGGATTTAGCGGCTCGATTCCAAGCTTGTGCATAAATCCGTCATGCGAGAACTCCACCGTCCCCAACCGACGTGGATTGACGAACCGAATCGCACCGCTGTCGAGAGCAAGCATAAACCGCATATGCCGGCGATCGTCCGTGTCATCGGTCAGCATAAGCTGGCCCGACATACGCAGATGAACAACCAATACACCGGTGGAAAGCGCAATCAAGATATATTTCCCGCGCCGCTCGATCGCCTCGATGCGGGCGCCGATAAGCTCACCTGAGGAAACGACAAGCCGCGGATCGAGTACCTTCACCGCGATGATCTTTCGTCCCACGGCCGGTTGAAGCCCGCGCACGATCGTTTCCACTTCCGGAAGTTCAGGCACCTAAGTCCTCCTGCGATCCTTTGCCCTGCAAGGAATTAGAATTGATATTATTAGCGCCACACTGTGCGCAGACGCCAAAGATATAAGTCTGCACCGACTCCGTCCTGTGTCCGTCGACCATATCTCCCGGTCTGATTGCACAAGGAATATCCACATCATAAAGCCTTCCACATTGGCGGCAGAGGAAATGAGGATGCGGAGCTACATTGATGTCATATCGGGCCGCTTGCCGTTCGATCGTCAGTTCTTGCAGTGCTCCCGCCTGTTTCAGCGCATCGAGTACGTTGTATACCGTCGCCTTGGAGATCGTCGGATGGCGCTTTCGCACGGCCATGTATACTTCCTCAGTAGTTGGATGAGTACGATGTCTATTCAGATGCTCCAATACCGCAAGGCGCTGCATGGTTGGGTTAAGACCCAGCTCTCGTAGGTATTCATACCCTTGCTCCTTCATATTAGAAACATTATAAATCCAGAATCGATCAAAGTCAAGTATGGCGTCATCCCTCTGTACATACAGGGCTGCAACAGTGGGCTATTGACATGAATCATCGCCTGTTGCAGATAGGAACAACCTTTGCGAAAAGCCCGGTTGCCTTAATCGCCAAAAGAGCGGATAATTGTGTACGGTTGTCTCCTTGTTACAGGCAAGATGAGTGTACAGACAACCAGCGAGGGGAAGTAGATAGCATGGAACAAAAACCTATTCAGGAGCTGACGAAGAAGCTCCGTCTTAAGATCGCACCTGAGGTATTGGAGCGCGCGTTCCTGCACAGCTCTTATGCAAACGAGCAGAATGATCCACGCGGATCGAACGAGCGACTCGAGTTTCTCGGCGATGCGGTAATCGGCCTTGCCGTAACGAGCTATCTGTTCAGCCATTATTCCGATGAGGACGAAGGACAGCTCACCAAGGCGAAGTCGGTGGTCGTCAGTCGCCCGATGCTTGCCGAGAAGGCAAAGCAAATCGGGCTTCCCGCGTATCTTCGCCTGGGCAAGGGCGAAGAGGCGAACCACGGACGAGAGCGTCCTAACAACATTGGGAATGCGTTCGAGGCACTGATGGGCGTAATCTATCTCGAACGCGGGTTTTCGTACGCGTCGCGATTCGTCATTCGCTACCTCAAGGATGAGATCGAGCGCTGTCTGAGTGAGCAATCCGCCACCGGTGACTACAAGAGCCTGCTGCAGGAAACGGCACAGCGCCTCTTCTCCTGTCGCCCCAACTACGCGGTGAGCAGCACCAACGGCAAGGCGCATCGAAAGGAATTCCTAGTTACCGTCACCGTAGCCGGACATCGCGGCAACGGGCGCGGCCGGAGCAAGAAAGAGGCAGAACAAGCCGCAGCCAAACAATTGTATTTGATGTTAGAAGAATTCTAAACGCCCCCGTAGCTCAGTTGGATAGAGCAACGGTTTCCTAAACCGTAGGTCGGAGGTTCGAATCCTCTCGGGGGTAAAGCGAAGGTGGGGCAGGGTCTGCACAAGGGACCTGTTCCACCTTTGCTTTCCCTCGAGTGGTGAGATCTTCCGTGAGTTTTGCAGGTGCAAAACTCATAAGCTGTTCGAAGAACAGCCGAGGTTACGAATCCTCTCGGGGGTATTCGTGATGAGGGTAGCAAAGCTGCCCTCTCTTGTAGCCGGGAAGATTCGAACGCACATCGTAGGATCGAGTTCTGCGAAGCACAACTCGCAAGCTACTTGTCGCACGATCCTTCAAGAGTCTGCGCACGCAGACTCTCAAGCAACTCATTGCTGCGCAAGGAGTTGCCGCCATCCTGATCGGGGGTAAAGGAAGCGCGGGACCTTGGTCCCGCCTTTCATTTGCCCCCGCGGATTACATTCATCCACTCTAAGTCAGATCGTTAAGCACGTTGAAGACGAGAACCGGCATGCAAGAAACAAGGTGTAACCCCGTTCCCCCTCGGAAGGTTCTGTCTTGAGCCCCGCTACCTACCAGGCTGAGAGAAACCGGCTTTGGCAACAGAAGACGGCGGATGTTGCGAGTGCTCGCCTCCCCCCGCTCCTATGCACAGAGTGCTCTATTGCAGTGCTGTCACACGAAAGTTATCCACACCGAAAGGGTACGGCCACATCATTGGTGTTCCGTTGTACCCAGCAAGACCGGGCATACCAGTTGTGTAATACGTGTTCTCGAAGGTGCTTCGAGTAAGGCCATTGACGATGTAGCTATAAGTGTTTCCGCTAGCTGTTACTTCGATGTGCTGTTGGTCATTGGCAAAGAGGCCTGGCTCGACTGGGTCGCTTTCATAGATCTTGTCGCCGTTGGAATAAACTTCCCACCAGATCTTTCCTGTGCTGCCCCATGCGATTACGTAGCTGTTGAGGTTCTCCTGCGCGTAGAAGATGAATCCAATAGCCCTCGCACCTCCAGAGATCCAAACGTCGGCGTCGATCATGTAGTTCGACCAGTTCTTCCCATCGAGCACGAAGGTGTACTGTGTGGCTGGTTGCATAATTCCAACGTAGAGGACATATTCGCCATTGTCCGTCCCCCAGCCAGAAGTGGTTGATACCCAATCAGCGTCTCCATCCTCGAAATCGTCAAAGAAGAGAACCTCTCCTGGCTCTGGAGGGGTATTCGCTCCTCGCACGTGTATCGTAGCGGTATGTGAGTTTGTTGCCCCCTGATCATCTGTGACTGTGAGCCGTACCTTGAAGTTGCAATCGGTGTCAGTTGAGAACGTGTGCGTTACCTGCGCCTCAGAAGCATAAGTGCCGTCACCAAAATCCCACTCATAGGCGACTATCTCGCCATCAGGATCATTGGAGAGGGCTCCGTCGAACATGACGGTCAGAGGAGATCGTCCATCCAGATGGTCAACAGAGAACAGTGCCGACGGAATCCGATTGCAACCAGCCAGAAACAGCGCCCCAACAATGATCAACCAAGTAATACCCTTCCTCCGCATTGCAATCACCCCATGTGAGAGTATAGTAACTGATGCTCTGTTTGTGAACGCAAGCTCGATATGGAGTAGGCGCAGATGCGATAGCACGCCAGCAATCGACTGAGAGCCTCGTTATTCCCGGCGCCAGTCCTGAGAGGGGTCAAGATAGGGTCAAGTCGGAAGTTTTCTGACGTTATAGAAAATGTCTCTTATGTTACATCGGTCCTACAACGAAAGGCTTCTCTTGTTGCGTAAGGCATGTTCGGAGTGGAACTGTTAAAGAAAAACTAGCCCTTATGCGGAATTGCCAGGCCGGAGGGCCCTCTGCTATACTTGAGTGATGGGAGATGACCGAAGAATGTGTTCGAACTCGCCCTCTGAACAGCTTGTCAAGGAAGTAAAAGGTTTGCTTGAGAAGCCTGAGACCCTCCGTGGAGACATTTCATCCGTGATCTCCCTTCTGGAAAAGCATGTTGGTCTCGATGATGGGATGATATCCCCAGGCCCAGATGATGCGGAGCTGTGGAAAGCCTTTGTGGGCGTAGTCAAGGAGCTTAGTAGTCAAAAATTCTCGCTTCAGGCTATTACTAATCTGACCGTCTGGCTATATCATCACATATGCAGTCTTCAGCTTAAGCTCCCGGAAAGGTATCACAAAGGGAGCTTCACACACCAGGCTGGGATCTTCTATCTGAACCTTGGGCAAAGGTATATAGCCAGGTGGTTCTTCACTCTCGCTTTCATTGAGGACGTTCTACAGTCCATGGAGAAAACTGATGCTCGTCCTGTAGCAGGCCCAGCAGCTACCACATTGCGTCTCGCCTTCAATATGCCGCCATCGGTGCTGAAAGCGATTGAGAAGAAAACGAAAGGTGCCTATAAGTCTAGCAATGACTTGTGGTACTTTCCTGAGACAATCGCTGTTACGCTTACAGAACAGGAATTACCTCTGCAACCGCCCCACATAGGCACTGAGGAGGTTCCACTCAACCGTCCTTTCGTGCAGCATTTGTGTGACCGGCTGGATGAGAGGGGAATTACCAACGACGAAAAGGGGCGTCGCCTAGAGGACTTTGCAGCATATCTGTTGCAAACTCTCCCAGGTGCGCGTGTTCTACGGAACGTAACAACCCCCGACTCTGAGTCTGATCTCATCGTGGTTCAGCAGTCATTTGGGAATTCTTACATGCTTGAGGCACTGGGGCGGGCGTTCCTTGTTGAATGCAAGAACTGGGAAAAAGACACTACTGGGGCAGTTGGGGCAAAGGAGGTGAATCACTTCGTAGCAAAGATGCGTTTTCATAAATGTAAGTGTGGCGTCCTCTTCGCCAAGAGTGGCATCAGTGGGACGCAGTCCAAGGATCTTGTCAAGGACGCCAGACTCACCCTGTTACGGTGGTTCCATCAGGACGGCTGTAGCGTCCTGGTAGTCGAAAAGGCTGATTTCCAATTGCTTGCGGAAGGGTCGATGTCAGTTAGCGAGATGCTGCTGCGCAAGCATGAGCTTCTTAGGTTTAGGAACATTGTTAAAGGGTTCGAGTACAAGAAGAGCGATACTTGAATGCGCTCAGAATCCTGACCTGTCCAGGGCGGCGAACCCACCCACTAGTGACATCCTTATTTCCACAATGCTTTTCGAATTGGCTGGGTAAAGGATCTCTTTCTAAGGGATGTATAAACGCAATCGACTGAGAGCCCCGTTATCCCCCTCTACTGTCCCCTTTGGTGGTTTGTATACCCTCCGAAAAAGGGCCTTCTTGGGTGATCTGCAGGGTGAATCCTCCCATATCCTCCCTTGTGAATGAGGCCGCTTTCTCTTGACATGGAACGAAGACCCTTGTATGTCGAGTGATACAGGCCGTAAAATGTGTATTATACGGTCATGGAAAGGAAAGGAGGAGACGTGGCAACACCGAAGAAACTCCCTACAGTTCTGACAGAAGAAGAACAAGAGCGACTACTGGAACAACCCAACCATCGCTACCCCACTGGTGAGCGCAACGGAACGCTGCTCCGGTTGATGCTCAACACGGGGCTACGGTTGGCGGAGGTGACGTCCCTAAAGTGGCAGGATCTCAATCTCACTACGGGCAAGCTACTGGTGTGCCAGGGAAAGGGAAGCAAAGATCGTACACTCTGGATTGCGGAGGCCGATATCGACCGTCTGAGGGGCTGGAGAGAGCGCCAGGCGGGGCAGTGTGGCCAGTGCGAGCATGTGTTCACTACGCTAGAAGGTCAACCGTTGGGACATCGATACGTGCAGCGGATGGTGAAGCGGTACGCAACCAAGGCGGGAATCGACAAGGACGTCTCACCGCACACCTTACGCCACTCTTTCGCTACGGATCTCTATCGCGAGACCAGCAAGATCCGCCTGGTTCAGAAAGTGCTTGGACACTCGGACCTGTCCACGACGATGATCTATACCCACATCTTCGACGAGGAGGTAGAGAGTGCTCTCAAATCCTTTCGCCAAGCAACGGCGGTAATAGTGACATAGGATTAGACGGGTCTAGAAACGCGACGTGTCAGTTTATAGCAAACATTACCGGGAACGCAGCAACTTAAATCTTCGGAGAGCTTTCTCTCCACCAGCGGAATGTGCGTTTCATTTGCCTATAAATAGCAGCATATCTTTAGACAACGACCAGCAGCTATTGTATGTTGATATTAAGCACACACTTGACATTATGTGCGGCGTATCGTATACTACTAGTAGCCCAATATATGACATTGCGCGCGGGGGCAGGAGGAGGTGACGGTAGGGCGAGAGTCGAGGAGTGCAGGGTGGGTCTTTAAGTCAAGTATTGGTTTACAAGGCCCGCTCTCCCCCTCGGTCATTCACTGGCGGGGCAAGGCCCCCGCTCATAATGGCCAAATACCCTATTTCTGATACTGAAATGAAAAGGGGAGCCTCGTGCCTGTTAGATCGCGGAATAAGGAGGTACCTATGCACCATCTCCGTGATGTGCTGTGCCCGTATAGAAGACGACACAACACCAAAGAAGGAACAGAGCCCATTGCTTCACGCACCCCCGTATGCAGGAGGTGGTTGCTATGTCTGAAGTGCTCCGAGCATGGAGGCGTCGTCGCATGACCACATATCTAGCTGAAGATAACGTGATGTTCCTGCAACAACTTGCAAAGAACACTGGGGTGCCAATGGGTAAACTCATTGATCAAGCGTTAGATGGTTTCTTTTCAGAGATTGCTGGCCGCGAACCTGCAACAACTCACGCGGACGTAGAACATCTCAAGAGGGCAGGAAGACGCATCGAGAAAAAGGTTGGTTAGGAAAGAGAAACGGATGCGACAACAATGAGCGCATGGATTATACCAACGGTAGTCGGGCTCGGTAGTATTGCTCTCGGTGCGGCTATAAATCAAATCCTGGAGTTGAAGCACCGCCCACGGATAAAAGTCTACAAGAGCATCCGCTCTATGTACGGGCCTTTCTCGCCTGAGCAGTGGCCCCCTTTTGTTGAGAGCGGCGAGGAAGCAACTACTGTTGCTAAATACTGGTATCTAACAGCAAAGAACCTAGGAGCGCGGGAGGCTCGGGATTGTCTCCCGCTGCTTTTTTTCACTCTGCTGCAAGATAAGATCAACGTGTCCGCTCCTGGGCTTTGGGTCTCTCCTTCCGCGTTCGGTATTTCTTTGAGCACTGACATATCAGACTATGAAATCCCTATTCTTCCACGTGCATACGTTCAATTTTGTGCTTTCTTAATTTACGATCATAAACTGTTCTACTGGTCTGTCGTTGATGGTATATGGACGGCTCTGATCGATCAGAACTCTTCTGATAATGTTGTTCTTACAATGACTGTCACTGTTCAGTCAACCAACGCTCCGACTGTAACAGGATGGGAGATTAAGCTCATTTTTGATTCTCCCAATAGTTCAATTGTTGTTGACTCGTGCCAAAAGAAGAACTTTGAGAAGCACTCGCCCACTAACCTGCCCGAGTTATCTTAATATCTATGCATCGTCATTCATCAGCTTCTTCGAATTGGCCCTTCTTACCGCCGCGCTATCTGCAAGAGACTACCTATCGGGACACTTGTAAGTTGGACACATGTGTAGTTGACGCAATGTCTCCACCATCCTATACTGAGAATTCGAACGTTCTTTCCTGTGTTTTTTTATTTCACGGGCAGGAGTTACCGCATCGTGCAACAAGATACGCCAGATCAGCACATTTTCGATGAGGCTAGATACATTTCCGTACTTCGTGAAGTTAGGCATTTCACTCATGCCGAGATCACCAGGGCGGTAGTATATACACATCTAAATTTACCGCACGATGAGTCCTTGACTGATGAGCAGGTATCAAATCGTCACAAGATACTCCTGTCAGGTATGGGCTACCGCTACAGGGAATATCCCTATAAGCAAAAAGGCTCGTTATACAAAGATATCCCCTTATTCAAAAACCAGCCGTTTAAGAACCGATACCAGCCAGATCTTGACGGTGTTCCATCCTCAGCAGACCTCAATATTGATTCATTTCTCGGAAGATATGTTGTCCAGCTACTACATCAATTGGGGTTCGACCGCTTCTTCTATGATGTGCTCGTCGCAGCCAATACACAACCGCACGTCATTAACGTTGTTAGGAAACTCGCGCCTTCCCCAAATCCTTCTGATGCAAGCTTGTCCCTCTCGCCACCGTGGTATCATCTCCCATTATCATTTGTTCCCGAACCTCTCCCGTCTTCGGGACGGCTTGTCTTTAATCCAGACGACGATAGAGCATATCTTTTCATTCAGCACAGTGCGGCGAGTAGTCTACCGCGCTTATTAGATCTAGCCGCTCTGCAAAATCAAGCCCAAATAATTATCATACATGAAGTAGTGCATTTCTATCTGTACCATTTTATCTTTAAGCGCCTTACTCATTGCCAGCATCTATCTTTTGAATTGGCAGGCCCACTGGTCGATTCTTTAGCGCTCAGTTGCCTAAATGAATCATTTGCAACCATGCTAACGGCTGATATTTGCGGCCCCACCTATGTTGACTACTTCACCCCGGCGCATACGCCATATGCCTCGGTATTGCCTCTCGACTTCCTTGCACGTCTTCCTTGCTTCTGGGCACAAAGAAGTGTTTGGGTAAAGCGCAAACGCGAAGCTTGGGAAAAGCTCTTCATATTCAAGCATTACTTGCCCTGGGTAGCTTCGTGTTGGGCGTTAGAAGACAGAGATAGAGCAACCAGAATTCTCGTATCCCCCGCATTTCCCCCGGACTTTAGAATGCTTGCAGAATCCTTAGAAGAGCCGCTCCTCGACTTGTATCATACAGCTTCACTAACCTCCTCCACGTTTCTAGCCGTCATAAAGGAAATCGAGACCAACGGCCCTATGAACATCATTTACGACGCATATACCTTCAATGAGTTTGTAGCCCGTAATCTTATGCGGCATCAACAATGAAAGGAGGAAAGATGCCCAGGGCGAAAACTCTCCCTACAGTTCTGACAGAAGAGGAACAAGAGCGGCTCTTGGAGCAGCCTAACCCTCGTTACCCCACCGGTGAGCGTAACGGGACTATGCTCCGATTAATGCTCAACACTGGTCTTCGAGTAGCAGAAGTGACCGCCTTGAAGTGGCAGGACCTCAATCTCACCACGGGCAAGCTAATAGTTCGCCAAGGCAAAGGGAGCAAGGGGGGGGGATCGTACCTCTGGGTGGCTGAGGCCGATATCGACCGCCTGAGAAGCTGGAGAGAGCGCCAGGCGGCGCAGTGTGGCTAATGCGACCATGTGTTCACCACCGTCCAAGCTCAACCGTTGGCGCACCGCTACGTGCAGCGGACTGACTTCCAGTTCCACCAGTCAAGTCTTAGGGGGTCACTCCAGACTGGTGAGAGAAACTATAACGAAGCTGTTCCGGACCGATATCCTAGTTAGGATGACCATATACTCAGACTTGATTCAGATTTGGGAAGGAATTACGGAACAAGTATCAAGCTTGCTCCGATGTCCGGTAGAATGGAGCCTGGGATGAATACTTTGCAAGATGCGTTGACTGCTGTGAAGGATAGATGGCCCGCCATAGCGTGGCTAGTATCGGAGGAAGATGCAGATGCTATGGAAACTCTCCGGGTCCTTGAGAAGACCCTCCAGCGTCTCTCTGTGTCACAGAGAACAGCATTCCTCAATGGGATTACAAGGAATGATGAAACCGACTTCGCAGCCAACCTTCGAGAGTTTGTTGCATATGAGTTGCTACACAGGCTTATGCTCCATCCTACATACCACCCGACCAATTACGGAGACCTGCGCCCAGACCTTTCTTTCCGGATTGATGATAAGATCTTCCTTGCTGACGCATTCATGTCTTTCACTCCTAGCCGAACGTTTTGGCCCTGGGACAATCGCGGGTACACAGACGCTGGGGATAAGGCTAAGAAGATCGCAGATCGCCTCTCTGAGAAGTACACGAAGTACAAAGAGACGGGCAGTCCTTTGGTCTTCTTCGTGTTCCCGGGCGATCACCGTGTCAAGTCGCGAGACGCTGAACTGGCTCTTTATGGTGCCTCAATGGGAGATCCGAACTTGGAAGAGAACTTCCCATGGGCGATACAGGGGCTTCATACCCCCGGCAGTTTCTTCCTTCCTGATGAGTACGGGAATCTCACACATGATATGGTCAGTGCGGTCGTCTGGTGCAATTGGTTCTATACACAGAGCATGGATAATCCTGGCATGAGGCTCAACGCCTTAGTATATCATCACTGGCGCCCATCTGTGCCCATCGCTCCGGGTTCTTTCCATCCATTTTCTGAATTAGTCTGGAAGCAAGCCGGCGACTGTTGCAAACCATCGCAGACACGAACACCGAACCTCGTAGCTCGTTTCGCAGAGGATTCAAAGATGGATGTTCGAGAATACACAGCAAATCAGCCCCGATAGCTGTTAAGATAGACCAATGGCGTCGCACGCAACTGAAGGTTCCTGATGTTGCGAAGAGGTGGAGAGCGCTCTTAAATCCTTTCGTCAAGCGACGGTCACAGTCCAAGGAAGAAACTACAAGGAACGATAACTAGAAGACCGTCAGGGACACTTCGGTAGACTGCTACTTTCGTTCGCTACTTCACCACGATCTCGATGATGTTCGTCACATGGCAGTCTCCTGCAGTAGCGAACGTCGTATCGCTTTTGGCAATCGCGACCTGTAGGTAGTACTTACCGGCCGGAGGGTTCCCAGAGGCGTCAGTCGTTGGCACGCTATACGTGAAGACAGCCCCACTGATGCCCAATACACCCACGATTGGCAGACTCCTTATCTCACAGAGGCCTGTCTTGGTGCCAAGGTATCCATCTGCATCTTCTGGTTTATTCGCAAGAAGAATGGACTGAAATACCGTGTATTGGTGATTCAGAGGACCGTACACAGCGAAGCGTATCTCATCTCCAGCCGTGACCGTGACTTTAGACACCCCCGGGGAAATCGTTTTGGTCGTAGGCCCCGCCGCAGTCTTCGTCGTTATTTCAAGGACGGCAAGGGTGGGCTTTCTTAGTTCCGTCAGCGCCTGGTCGAAAAGGGCATAGTGGGTGTCGGTCACGAGCAGCTGGTCGTTTGCAAAAGGAGTTGCCGCTTCAATTGCGCACTTCCCCGCTTGCGGGTTAGTCTGTCTCTCCCAACACTCGCGTTGAAGCACAGCCTCTCGCAAGAAACTGTACAAGACGCGCGCCAATTCGTCTGCTGCGCCTTCTGCTTGGAGGTTGACCTCTCCCCAGCCCATTCTACCCATAGATGTAAATATGATTCTCACGCCTGTAGGTGTAGTGTCCGTGAGCGTCTGGTAGATCAAACATGGATGGCCGTCGCCGACATCGAGGACTACCTCATAATCCTTGCCGTTCATCTTGGCAGTCGCGAGCCGTTCCCAAGTGGTCGTCATCGAAACACCAGTGCCGTCTGGTAACGTCTCTATTTCAACGCCCAGTTCCTTAACGATCTCCAAAGCTTGTTTGTATACGGCATTATCGGCAAAGCGCTTTTTGGCAGCGTCCGTCATCGTAATCTTGGCAACTGATCCCCAACTGAGGAGAATAAGCACCAGGAGCCCCGCGACCAACATGACTGTTCGTCGTCCTTTCATTTGTCCTCCTTTGATACCATCCTCAGAACACATCACAGAGAACATACGCACATGGCAAATAGGAAGTCAATTGAGGCTCGGGAGGGTTCCTGTTGTTGCGAGGAGGTGGAGAGTGCTCTTGAACCCTTTTGCCAAGCGACGGCGGTAGGCGTGTCAAGGGGTGCTTGTCACTCTCATTAGGTTATATTTTCTTGCGGCACCAGGAAGAGCAGGTGAGTTCGAGTCCCCTGAGCTCCTCACTGTCTCTTGGTTGAGAATCATCAAGCAAACTTGGAGAATCGAGCCAGGAGGACACGATGACACAGGTCGCCATCACACGGGCAGTCAGCGCAAGCCTTGGCCAGTGCGAGTTGACGTATCAGGAACGGATGCCCATCGACCTGGATCTCGCTCGCAAACAACACGCTGACTACGAAGGTTGTCTCAAGCGTCTGGGATGTGAACTTCTCCGACTTCCCGAACAGCCCGATCTTCCGGATTCTGTCTTTGTGGAAGACGCGGCGATAGTGCTGGATGAAATCGCGGTGATCGCGCGGCCCGGAGCTGCTTCGCGGCGGCCAGAGATCGAATCCGTCGCTGCTGCTTTGAAGCCTTTTCGAACCTTGCTGCAAATCAATGCTCCTGGAACGTTGGATGGCGGAGATGTTCTCGTCATGGGCAAGGATATCTATGTCGGCCTCTCCAGCCGATCGAATGACCAAGCCGTCACACAGATGACCGCTGAGCTTGCCTCCTTTGGATACCGCGTTCACAGCGTCGAGATTCATGGATGTCTTCATCTGAAATCGGCTGTCACTGCTGTGGCCTCCAACACCGTTCTCGTTAATCCATCGTGGATCGATGCCAACGTGTTCGACCAATTTGCGATCATCGAAGTTCATCCTGATGAGGCCTTTGCTGCCAACGGCCTGCTCACTGGGGAGACAGTCATCTATCCCGTTGCCTTTCCCAGAACAGCCGAACGCTTGACCAAGCAAGGGATCCGCATCGAGCCTGTCAACTTGTCTGAATTGGCAAAGGCCGAGGGCGCTGTGACTTGCTGTAGTATCTTGTTCATGCATTCATTAAGCTAGCCCTCTACGGCCCGAAGGAGTGAGGATGATGAGAATCCCACGATTCAAGCTGGAACGATTCTTCGCTGACTACGAGTTCAATGTCGACCATTTGCTCTGTGGGTCTGATTGCGAATCTGTGTCCATTGCAGAGTTGCTCGCTCTGGATCCTGGTGCAGAAGAGCAGTTTCACAGACACTGGCTGGGCTATACGGAATCCAATGGCAGCCCGCTGCTACGCGAAGCGATTTGTGATATGTACGAATCAATGGCTCCCAGCGATATTCTCGTTCATGCGGGTGCCGAGGAAGCCATTTTCACGCTTATGAATGCCGTCCTGGGCTCTGGCGATCACATCATCGTTCACTCGCCCTGCTATCAATCGCTGGCTGAAATTGCGCGAACCATCGGATGTGAGGTCACAGTGTGGGGTGCCCAAGAGGCCAAGGACTGGGCTCTCGATCTCGATGAACTTCGCAACGCCATCTGTAGTTCCACCAAGCTGATCGTCGTCAATCTGCCGCACAATCCAACAGGCTATCTGATGCCTCAAGACGAATTCCTCCAGGTCAGCGACATCGCACGAGACAACGACATCCTGCTAC